>NZ_JACJKU010000032.1 GCF_016901675.1 Limosilactobacillus coleohominis | reverse complement strand
CCTTTCATATAGGTTTGGTTCACTTAATATGATACCTGATGTCACGCCGAATGGCGTTTTTTTATTTACCACCAACTGGGTGGCTAACTTCATTCTATAATCCACCATTGTATTAAAGAATAACTCGCATTAAAAATACTTCATCTAAATACATGTATACGATAATCGTATAGCAATCTGACGTCTGCTCCTTGATGAAGGCATTATTATCCGCTAAGATATGAAAGAATTAACTAACAAGGGGATTCAGTATGCAACGTTATAGACTATTAACCTGGTTTTACCTCGCCTTTTGGAGTATCGTTATTGGAATTACCACTGGTGTTTACCTCAACACCATCAATGTGGTTATCGATTTGCTCTGGCGTGATTTACCTAATTTGTTGAATATTTCCACACAATGGAAGGCTGTTGCAGTTTGCCTGCCACTTAGTTTAGTGATCGGATTGACCCAGAAATACATTGGCGCATATCCGCTAACGATTGCAGAAATTCTGAGTGAAACCAAAATAAAAGGTCATTTTGACTATCATCGCTGGTGGAAAATTCTATTTGCTGGTCTCCTCATTCTAGGATCTGGAGCAAGTGTTGGTCCAGAAGCAAGTGCCAGTGGCTTGGTTGCCGGAATGATTTATTGGTTGGGATGTCGCTATAAATTAATTCGTGATCATGCAGATGTTGGGTCACATAAATCGTTCTTTGATCAGATACATTTAATTTGGTTAACTCGTTTGGAACATACTGATCACCAAAAACCGTTAACCGAATACTTTCGAAGTGATCGTCAAAGGAAAATTTTCTATCTGTTCTGGACTCTCGTTGCGACGGTCGGTTTTTTCGGCTATTTTCACTTTTTCCCTCAAGAAGACGTGATTGGATTTCACCATCCGCAAGTTGCTTGGCAATGGCAAGGAATCTTAGTTGTCATCCCTGCCATGGTTATCGGCTGGCTATTTGGTTTCCTGTTTGTCAAAATCAGTAAACTAAGTGTGAAATGGGTGGGCCGATGGAATGCTCCCATTATCAAAGCTATCCTTGGTGGAATACTTCTAGTTTGTGCTGCAATGTTCAGTAAAGATATCTTATTTTCTGGAGAATTTAGTATTGTTCCCTTTGCTCATTCTTCATTGCAATTGGCTCCAGGATTCTTAATCGCATTAGCATTCATTAAGGCACTGGTAACTAACCTAGGCTTTGCTCTTGGTTGGCGTGGAGGAACCATTTTCCCCGCAATTTTTAGTAGTGTAGCAATTGGAGCAACCCTCGCCCAATTCTTGCAGTGGATGCCTAAGTTAACCGCCAGCCTTGTGGTAGCTACCGCCATTACTGTTATCTTGGAAAAACCATTGATTAGCGCAATCGTACTAATGCTGTTGTTGCCAATTCAATTCAGTATTTTTATTCTGTTAATTTGCGTATTAACTAATTGGATCCTTAAGAAAATTCCGATTCTAAAACCGTAAAAAATCGTCAGCTTGATGGTAAGTTCCATTAAACTGACGATTTTGAGTTTATTCAAACCGTTGCAAGTATTCTGCTAAATATTTAGTTGTTAAACTCTGCGGATCCTTTACTAATTGTTGCGGACTACCTTCCGCCACGATTTGACCACCATTTTTTCCACCCCGTGGTCCCAAGTCTAACATGTAATCAGCGTTGGCAATTAGGTTTAAATCATGAGTAATGGTAACAATGGTAGCACCACGATCAACCAGTTGTTGCATCACGTTAACCAGGGTTTTCACATCGAGCGGGTGCAACCCTATTGTTGGTTCGTCAAATACAAATAGTGTTGTCGCTTGATTACGGTTAAGGTGTTTGACCAACTTTAAACGTTGAGCTTCACCACCAGACAAACTTGGGGCGCTTTCGCCTAAGTGCAAGTAGGCCACCCCAACCTCTTGTAATAACTTCAGCTCGCGTTCGATTTTGGTAACATCCACAAAAACCTTCAATGCTTCTCGAACGTCCAGTTTCAAAATATCAACGATTGAATAACCATGCCATTTCACCTGCTGAACGTCTTGGTTATAGCGATCACCATTACATACTTGACAAGTCTGTTGCATGTCCGGCAAAAATTGAATATCCAGTGTCACAATTCCTGCACCACCACAGTTAGGGCATGCCCCTTGCTTATTATTATAAGAAAAGTAGCTTGCCGTATAATGTTTCTCTTTAGCTAACGGCTGGTCGGCAAATAGGCGCCGCAGGTTATCCATGATACTGGTATACGTAGCGACCGTTGATCGTTGTGTTTTCCCAATTGGGGCTGCATCAACACTCACTACCTCTTTCAGTGGGGAAGCCAGTTTCGTTACCTGTTGAGGAAGTGGTTGATTCTTAGCTTGATCCTTAATTGCTGGAACAAGGCTGTCCAAAATCAAGCTTGTTTTCCCAGCACCAGAAAATCCTGTAATGGCACTGATTCGGTTAACAGGTAAGTGTGCTGTCACGTTGTTCAAATTAAAGTAATGGTTCACAGCAAATTTAATTCCTTGATGTGCTGGAATCCTCATCAATTTTCGGGCAGCAAGCTTAGCTGTGCCGTTTAAGTACGGACCAATTTTAGATTGTGGATCGGCTGCAATCTCCCCTGGGGTACCTTGTGCAATTACTTGACCACCTTCGGCACCAGATCCAGGGCCAATTTCAATGATCCAATCAGCAGCCTTGATAATATCAACGTTGTGATCGACCACAACTAATGAATTACCTTGAGCCACCAACTCCTTAAAGACATTTAGCAGCCCAGTGATATTGTCTGGGTGAAGTCCAATTGATGGTTCATCCAAAATGTAAAGTACCCCAGTAGTTTGTGTACGGAGCGTTCTTGCTAGTTGAATCCGTTGCAGTTCACCTGTAGAAAGAGTGTTACCATTTCTGGACAAAGTCAGGTAATCCAAGCCTAATTCCAATAAGGGCCGTAAGTTTTCATCAAATTCTTTAAACAAACTCGTGGCCATCGTTCCCATATCATCAGGTAATGTCTTTAAAACATCCTGCTTCCAGCTTTGCAAATCGCCAAGGGTCAAGTCGCTAACTTGAGCGATATTCAAGCCACCAGCTAATTGGTTTAAGAGTTCCGATTTTAGTCTGGTACCGTGACAAACCGGACAAGTGGAATAATGAAAGAATTCGCTAATCCGTTTTTGCGCCCGTTCACTTTTACTTGATTTAGCAGACTGAATTACCGCAGCATGAGCATTTTCATATAAGGCATTGAAGTCATGAAAGACACGGCCCGTTCCTGAGCGAAAGTCCATTTTAAATTTCCGCTCTGGTCCATTCAACACGAAATCTTTTTCCTTAGCAGTAAGGTCCTTATATGGGACGTGGATCCGTACCCCTGCTTGTTCCGCGACATTTGGCATGAAGTTTCTCCCTGGTAAATGCCACGAAGCCACGGCACCTTCAGCAAGGCTTAAGTTTTCATCACCAATTAATTTGCTTTCATCAATTGAGCGTACTTGACCAGTACCATGGCAATCTGTACATGCACCATCGGAATTAAATGCAAAATCTTCGGCACTAAATGCTTGAAAGGTCACCCCACATTCTGGACAAGTCAGTTGCCCCATCTTGCTATCAGAACGGCTCATCACTTGGGCAATTTTTAAACTCGGCTTCAGACGATGACCATTCGGACAAACTGGCGAACCTAATCGCGAAAAAATTAATCGAATGACATTGAAAATTTCGCTCATCGTTCCTACAGTCGCCCGTTCAGATGGAATACTGGGGCGCTGCTTTAAGGCTAAGGCGGATGGGATGTGCTTAACGCTTGTTACTTCGGCTTGAGCTCCCAATTTGATTCGTCGACGAGTATATGTCGACAATGCTTCCAGATATCGTCGTGAACCTTCTTCGTAAAGAATGCCCATTGCAAGTGAACTCTTTCCAGAACCTGAAAGTCCTGAAACTGCCACGAATTGATGTAATGGGATATTTACATCGATATTCTTTAGGTTGTGTACCCGTGCACCCCGCACTTCGATTTGGGTTGGCAACGTTGTCATCTTACCTACTCCTTTATCAAATTACTGGCTTTAGCATACCACGAAATTGTCTCAGTCAGTGGTATGCTGACTAGTTACCACGCAAAACAATAGTATATTTGAAGTCTTTTCTTAATATGGTACTTCCGTTATTCTATCACTATTGAACATTAGGAGGTCCAATATGGGATATTTTCAATTAGCAATAGCACTCGTAATGGAAGTCATTGGCACGAACTTCATGAAAGCATCGGTTGGTTTCTCAAAACCAATTCCGACATTATTAACCATCATTGCTTATGTCGCCTGTTTTTATTCTTTTGCTCAATGTCTTAAAGAAATTAATTTGAGTATTGCATATGCAACTTGGGGCGGATTAGGAATTATTTTAACCACCGTTGTTGCAGTTGTCGTTTGGCATAATCGGGTTACCATTCCTGAATTGATTGGCATCGGTCTAATTGTTATCGGTGTTGTCATCTGTAATGTTAGTGGTAATTAATATAAAATTTCGTTATACATAAAAAAGCTGTGGATAATTTCCACGGCTTTTTTAGAATACTATTTGTGAACAATTAGTAAACTGGACGGTTGTTACCTTGGGTATCTGGATCAGCAATTCCTAAACTGTCATTGCTACCAAATGATGGGGCAGCAACGATCTTTAGTACTACGTCAGCGATACTTTGCCGTGATCCTGAAACACCGACAAACTCATCATCTTTGTGAGTAATAGTGTACTTCACTTCATCCCGGTCATTTAACCATGGTAGCCGTAAGGTGGTGTAATCCAAACCTGATTCAGCTGCTAGGCGATCAGAAACCACTGCTGCGTTATCATCACTAACTATCCCGCCAAAGCAAGTGTCACGGTTCCACTTACCAAATTCACCAGGAACTTCATCATAAATTCCGAGTAAATTAGTAAGGATTAAGCGGTTAACACCATCCTTCTTCATGGCATTAATAATGTTGTGCGTTGGTCGATTGTGACCAGCATCATCATGATCCATCACCGCATTAAAGACCATATCTTGTCCTTGGACGGCCTTTTCAACGTCATCTGGATTATTTAAATTCCCTTAAATCAAAGTAACCCGTGGGTTATCTTTTAAGTCATTCAAACGACTAGCATTCCGCAATAAAAGTGTTAATTCAACGTCTTTGAATTGATCTTCATTTAAAATACGGTTTTCAACGATTCGGGCAATTTGTCCGTTGGCTGCTAAAATAGCTAACTTCATAACTTATTACCTCTTTCTTTAAAGCATTATCAATTGTTATCAATATTGATTGGCTTTATTGTATAAAAACACAATCTTTGATAAAAGCACTAAATTCTTATACTAGTATACGTTAATGTAATGCTGAACTTAGATAAGTAATGCTACTCAAAATACTAAAAAATCGGCCGATAAATTTTCGGTCGATTTTATTTAATATTTTAATGACGGCGGTCAATAATGAAAGTTGCAATTCCAAAGATAACTGTCCAAGCAACACCAATTAACGAAATCACGGTTCCCAAGCGAAGTCCTGGAATATGGTAGTGAAGCACTACTCGGTGAGTTCCTTTTGGAAGACGAATTCCTACAAAGGCCTGATTAGTACGAATAATTGAAGCAGCTTTTCCATTAACGGTTGCCGTCCAACCAGTTGAATATGGAATCGAAGATGTCAGAATTCCTGGTCGGGTCGTGGTGATCGTTCCAGAAACGCGATTCTTACCAAACTTTAGATTATTTAAAGAGTGGTTCTGAATCGTCCGAACTTGATTACGATAGTGTGATCCCAGTTTAACGGCAGTCACTTTGTATTTAAGCTGGTACGTTCCTAGTTTACTTGGTTGGAAGGTTAATTTTTGTGGGAAGTTACCACTATAGTAGCCAATATTCATGGTGCCATTCTTAACCTTCTTAAACAGTGATAAGGTACTCTGCTTTGGTTGTTCAATGGTGGCTGTCCCAAACCGACTCTTGAAGTTCAGTTTGAAGCTGATGTCAGGCGAACCGTTAATAATATGATAGCGTAGATACTTATACTGGTTAAAGCGATGATTAATATATGATCCCGGATTAACCGCCATTTGCAACAAATGCTGTTGTTCATACTTAATCTGGTCTTTCATCGAGAACGACGTGTATTTAATCGTTGAGAAATCAATATGCAACTCACTGCCACGCAGTTTTTGACGATTCCGTTTCTTCTCCATTGCTGGGAAAGTTAACTGATAGGTTTCATCACTATCAGTATATTTCAAATGTGCGGGGTTAACCTTATTCAAACGATTCGAAATTAATTCGGATTTAACTGTAGTAATTGAATTACTCAGGTCGGTCCGACTCATCCCCTGAACATTTTTTTGGTTTCCATTCACTAATACCCCACTAGCGAGTGCCCGTTCCTTGGCAGATGCAGAAAGCTTTTCATACCGTTGAGGGCTAATGTAGGTATCCTGCCAGTACAATAATGGGAAGGCATTTTTCGTGCGGTACCGAATAGTTTGCGTTGGTACAAAATCAGACTGCTTTTTTGCATCTGATGGCTGCCCCACGTCATAGTTAATGATTGGGTCGGTTAACTTGTGCTGGGTATAGCCTGCAGGAATTTTTCCCGCATTATCACTGTTACTCTGCACAAACAAGTATTTAACCCCAAAGAAGTTGTTCATCACCGTTCGATCATCCGCCTGCCGAATCGGAATGTTTGGAGTATATTGAATATTTTGCAATGAGTTATTGAATTGACCCAAGTACTTGTTTTGCAATGAGTAGTAAGAATCAATGTTATTCAATCCGGAAGTCAAATCATTATCCCAGTTGACTCCTGGTACAATCTTATTTTGGCTCACGGTCGATACTCGGTAGAAGTATTGACGATTGAGGCCCTGATCTAAACCTCCATAACGGTTCTTAGTCATGGCTTGGTATTCGCCACGGTTTAACATTCTGCTGGAGAATCCACCATTATATGGGAATGCTGCGTAAATTGCATTAAAACCAGCATTAAACATAATAATTGCCAACAACCAATAGTCTGGATGGCGAACTCCATGCAAGTTCAAGATCCAAAGAACCATCATTGAACCAATCAAGAACAGGACTGGCATAAACATGGCATCGTCATTTTGGAAAAAGTAGGTGGCAAACAGAATAATCAAATAAATCAACGTTGCCCAATTAAGGATCCACAAAGTGTGCCGGCTTAGATGATCTGCATTCTCTAGCAAAATACAAATTGCCATTGCCAGTGGTAAATAAATCAGCAGCGTCCAACGGTTAGAAGCAGACATCATTCCGTTAAAAAAGGAACCAACTGCAGGAATCAGCAACATGATTAAAGATAAGCCCAAACCAATTGTTAAAAGCGGATATTTTTTCGGCTGAATATAGATGTATACCAGTGCAATGAACCCAATGCTGACGATCCCCAATGCAGACCAGAACATAAAGTACCATTGTCCACCATTGATCAACTGCTTTGGCAAAAAGAGGTAATAATACAGTGGATAGGTCTTCAGACCGTTGGCAAATTGTGAACCAGCCCGGGTTGAATTCATCACCGCATTTAATTCTGGAACCAGTAGTACAGCTGCTAACAATATACTGGTGACAGTCGCAAATGATAGTTTCAAAAATACACGTGGATAGTCCAATGACTTGCGGTAATGGGTTAATACTCGCAAAACCAGGTAAATAAAAGCACCAATACCTAAAACATAAGCAAGGTAGTAGTTGCTGACCAGCATCCAGAAAAAGGCCCCAACAAGTGGCCAAGCTGACCGTCCTTGTAATACCCGTTCAATCTGAACAACAATTAATGGAAACAGTATAAACGGCGTGGTAAAAAATGGTTGCGCAACACACGCATACAACAAAAAGGCATTAACCATGTACGCAACCGTTCCACCTAAAATGACGTTGTCACGCAATTTAAAATGTTGTGCAAAGTAGACAAAAGATAGCCCTACACAATACATTCTCAAGATTAGGATGATCTGATAAGCCCTGGTCATCTTGCTAACTGGAAATAGCAGTGCTAAATAAGAAAAAACGTCCCCTAACGTATAGTACGAATAGACCTGAAACGTATCGGTTCCCAACCCCATTTGCCAGGACCAAACTTCATGAGCATGGAATGGATGTTTCAAAAACTCTAAAACCGCTGCTCGATATTTGACCATTAAAGGCAGGTGCTGGTTTAATGCATCCCGATTTAAAATAAAAGTATGTCCAAATATTAAATATGAACCGAATATACAAGCAGCAATCACGATAAAAAGGAGACTATAGTTGAGATATAGTCGCTTCACATTGCGCTTTTTAAAAGAAAAATCCATTCTGAATCTCCATTTCTATAAATAAAAAAGCGCTGGTAAGAAAACTCTCACCCGCGCTACTATCGGAAAGACAGGATTCGAACCTGCGACCCCCTGGTCCCAAACCAGGTGCTCTACCAAGCTGAGCTACTTTCCGAAATTATTTGTTACTAATCAGCAACAAATAATATATTACCGTTGTTCACGGGAAATGTCAACGTTTTAATTTGCGTGCAGTGCGACCTTAATAATTGCAATTACAACTGCAGCTGCGAACAAAATTAAATTTGATCCCATTAACCATCGATCAGTACTTTTCAATTCTTCAGACCAAAGTGCCGCAATCGTACCTGCTAGTGCAAACAGTACCCCTAACAAATTAATCATTTCTTGTTGAGCGCCATTTAAAAATAACACAGCATACAAAATAACGATCATTCCGATGAGGCTTAAAATTAATGAACAAAGCTTCTTCATAAACTACTTATCTCCCAACAACCTACTTTTTTGAAAATAATTGTGCTGCTCGGATTGCCTGTTGCCATCCGTCATACAATTCATCTGCCCTAGCTGAATCCATTTGTGGATCAAACTGGGTGCCTAATTTGCTTAGTTTCTTTAAATCGTCCTGGCTGCTCCAAAAATCAACTGCCAAGCCAGCTAAGAAACTAGCCCCTAAAGCAGTTGTTTCTTCAATTTGTGCACGGACGATTGGCGTTTGCAGAATATCGGCTTGGAATTGCATCATGAAATTATTGCGTGACGCACCGCCGTCAACAGCGAGCATTTTGAGTGGCAAACCAGTATCAGCAACCATCGTATCAACAACATCCTTCGTTTGGTATGCAATTGCTTCCAAGGTAGCTCTAATAATATGATTACGGTTCGAGCCACGGGTTAAGCCAAACATCGCACCCCGCACTTCTTGATCCCAGTATGGGGCACCTAAACCTGTAAATGCAGGGACAACGTATACTCCACCAGTTGTTTGAGCAGCTACCGCCATTTTTTCTGATTCAATAGCGGATTTAAAGAATTGCAACCCATCTCGTAACCATTGAACAGCAGAACCAGCAACAAAGATACTCCCCTCTAAGGCGTAAGTAATCTTGTTATCCAGTCCATATGCAATTGTTGTTAATAAGCCATTATTAGATAAGATTGGTTTCTCACCGGTGTTCATAACAGTAAATGCACCGGTACCATAAGTATTTTTAACACTGCCCTTTTCAAATGCGGCTTGACCAAACAAGGCCGCTTGTTGGTCACCGGCAATCCCGGCAATTGGGATCTGAACCCCATAGAAATGGTAATCGCCGGTATAACCGAAAATCGAAGACGATGGTTGAACCTTTGGCAGCATTTGTCGTGGAATATCCAAAAGCCTTAGAATGTCGTCATCCCAGTCTAAATCATGAATGTTGAATAACATTGTCCGACTGGCATTAGTAACATCCGTTGCGTGAACACGGTGACTAGTGAGGTTCCACAAAAGCCAAGTGTCAATTGTTCCGAACAGCAAGTCGCCATTTTCTGCCCTTTGACGAGCACCGGGAACATTGTCCAATAGCCACTTAATCTTGGTTGCTGAAAAGTAAGAATCAATCACTAACCCGGTCTTTTGATGGATCATATCTGTATAACCATCTGCTGCCAATTGTTCAGCAATTGGTGCTGTTTGTTTAGACTGCCACACAATCGCCTTATGAATTGGTTTACCAGTATGTTTGTCCCAAATAACAGTCGTTTCCCGTTGGTTAGTAATACCAATTGAAGCAATTTTATAAGGTTGAATACCCGCCTTAATCATTACCTCAGACATTACTTGCTGGACAGCTTCCCAAATTTCTAACGCGTCATGTTCAACCCATCCAGGTTTAGGAAAATACTGGTGAAACTCTTGTTGGGCAATGGCAACTTCTTGTCCATCATGGTTAAAGATAATGGCACGAGTGCTGGTCGTTCCTTCATCAATCGCCATTACATACTGTTGATCACTCATCTTAATAGTCCTTTCAATGGTTAATTTATCATTTTAATTTTACATCAAGTCCGTGTTTGATGCGACTAAGCTTAGCAATTGTAAGTTAGTTCTGCTTGCTTAATTCACGCCGGATAGTCGCAACAGTTCCGAGATTTTTAGCTGTAAATATAATATGATCATTATATTCAATCGTGGTCCCGCCTGTTGGAACAATCCACTGGTTACCACGACGAATTCGACTAATCGTAATTTGGTCAACAAACGGTAAGTCCATCAGAGGCCGATCTGTGTACTTGTGGTTGCGTACTCTGACTTCAAATAAGCCCGCTTCAGTACTGGTCAACATTTGGTAAACAGCTGGTGACTCGATAAGTGACCTTAATACTGATGCTTCAACGTTAAATGGGTTAAAGAATTCAACCCCTTGTTCACCCAACGTTTGCAATTGCTTTTCATCTGACGTCCGATTGACTTGCGCCATAATCACCCGGTTAACCGCATGATCTTTGGCCATGCGACTGAAGCTGATATTCTTGTCGTCTCTTCTAAAGCCCGTTACCAAAATATCTGTATTAAAGTAATCATTCTCAGCTAATGTCTGTTCATTCAAGTTCGGGAAGTACTTTAAATTATCAACCTGGCTATTGTAGGTCTTATAGTTCTTTTCATCATCCGTTACCATTCGAATATCAAACCAGTTGCGGCCAAGCTGTTGGGCCACAGGAATGGTTAAAGTGTTGGCTCCCAGGAAGACTACTCGTTGACGAATCAAATCTTCCCGATCCAGGTGATATTGAGAATTGAAGATAATCGGTGCCAAAATACATACAATTACCGCCGCCAAAATAAAGGCATCTGATTGGGTACCAGTAATTGTATGCAAATTGCGAGCAACCTGCAGTGATGGTAAAACAAGTGTAATGGTCGTAACCGTTAGAAAACCACCAGCAAAGGCGTTACGCCGCTTAAAACGTAACCGGCAAACCGGAAATGCCCATGCCTTGGCCAAGATAAAGCAGATCACTAGGACAGGAATCAGCATCAGAGCTTGCGGATTAGCAAGTAATGTTCGAATGTTCAAACGAACCCCGGTCATGATAAAAAAAATTGGGATGAAAAAGCCGTACCCAATTGAGGTAAGCTTGTCTCTAGTAGCTTCACTAGGTTCCAACAGTTTCATAACCATCCCAGCTAAGAAGGCACCAAGGATATTCTCCGCACCGACTGTTTCGGCAATGATTACTAAAGTAAAAATTAAGAAGAACGCCAGTCGAATATCTAGCTGAGTGGTAGATTTTGTAACCTGGTTAAACCAAATATATGGTTGCTTAAACCGACGCAGCAGAAAAATTGCTGCTAAGAATAGCAGCACGATTAACCAGATCTGGCTACCATTACCCCCGTTTAAGGAAGCATATAGCGTTAACGCGAACATAGGAACCACTTCGCCTAACACGGCAGTGAGGAGAATCGTTTGTCCCATCGGACGGCTTAAAATTTCCTTTTCCTTTAATGTTGCAATAACAACACCAAGGGCCACCGTAGAGAATAGAATTACCGACAGGAAAACATTATTGAATAATCCGGTGAACTTCAAAATCAGTCCTAAGATTAAGCCATTAACAAGGGTTCCGATAAATGCTATCCCAGCAAGTTTCACTGGCGACCAGCGATTTTGATCATTACTACTACCAGGCTTGAAAAGGTCAAAATCGATTTCCATCCCGGATAGAAACATTAGAATAATTACTCCCAGACTAGACAACTGAGTTAGTTCTGGTGTTGTTTGGATAATGTTCAAACCGCTTTTTCCGATTAAAATTCCCATCACGATTTCCGCGACAGCAGTTGGCACTCCCGTAATTTTAAAGCGTGCCATTAAGATTGGTATTAATAGTGCGGCTAAAATTACTAGAAACATTGATAAACGTTCCATACTTTTCCCTCTTTTCGATTCTTAACCATTTTACACTGGATTAGTAGTAAAATTAATATTATCAACCATTTTAAGGAGGATCCCATGAAAAAATTTTCTGCTTGTACCAGTATTTTAGTCGGTAAAAAAGCTTCGCTAGATGGCACAATCATGATCGGAAGAAATGAAGATGCCAAAGCGGCATGGCCTAAAAAATTTGTGGTTCACGAACGTGGGGATCTTGGTAACAGCTTTACCTCAAAAGAAACCCAGTTTAGAATTCCACTCCCCACTCCTAGCTTTAAGTACACAGCTACTCCTGAGTGGACGGATAAGGAAGGCTTATTTGAAGAGGACGGCATCAATGAATTCCATGTTGCAATGAGCGCTACGGAGAGTGCCTACTCCAATGACCTAGTATTAGGTTTCGACCCGTTAGTTGAAAAAGGTCTCAATGAAGAAGCGATGATCACCACGGTTCTGCCATTTGTAAAAACGGCTCGTGAAGGTGTTCAACGTTTAGGTGACCTGATTGCCAAATATGGTACTGGAGAAACCAACGGCGTACTGTTCGCGGATGATAACGAAGCCTGGTATTTTGAATCCGGCGCGGGTCATTACTGGGTTGCCCAACGCATCCCTGATGATTCGTATGCTGTGGTTGCTAACCAACTAGCTATTCAAGAAATCGATTTTGATGATTCCGCTAATTTTATGTTTCATCCCGGGATTCAGGAGTTTGTGAACAAGCATCATTTAAATCCTAATCCAGGAACATTCAATTTTAGAAAGATTTTTGGAACTGCAGACCGTTCTGACGCTATTTATAGTACTCCCCGTGTCTGGTATGGGCACAAGATGTTTAGCAAAGCCATAGCAACAAACGAACATCCAGAAGATCAAGATTTGCCATTTATTATGAAAGCTGACCAGCAACTGAGTATTTTTGACGTTCAAAATTACTTAGGATCACACTACCAAGGAACGCAGTTTGATCCAATTGGCAATGGTAATGACCAACTTCGTCACAAGTACCGACCAATCAGTTTAGCTAAGACTCAAGAATCACATATTCTTCAAATGAATCGGCCACACAGTAACGATATTCACTGGTTAGCAATGGGTGTGACGGCAGAAAGTTCATATGTACCATTCTTTGCGGATATCAATGATACCCCTGCAACCTACAAACGAGGAAAATTACCTGCCCAATTAACGTCAGCCTATTGGATCTTTAAACATGCTAGCGTATTAGTTGACAGCCACCTTCATGATTTTCTACCATTACTAGAAGATGTCCAGAAAGAAATCAATAGTGATGCCATCACCTTTATCAACAAAATGGATCTCCAAATAGATCGTCAAAAGAAGGATTGGAGTACAGAATTAACTCAGCATAATAATGCTTTTGCTGAAGATGTTCTGAAAAAGTACCGTAAACTGACGTTAGAATTAATTACTAAAATGACTGATTACAGTCCTTTGAATTTCAATACAGATGAGAATCTGTAACAAAAAAAGCCCGCGCCTCAGCGCGAGCTTTTCATTTACTACCAACTAGCTTTTTTAACACCAGGAATTTGTCCCTTATGTGCCAAATCACGGAATGTTAAACGTGACATTCCAAATTTACGCATGTATGCATGTGGACGTCCGTCGTATTCATCACGATTACGTAAACGAACCGGCGAAGAATTCCGTGGCAACTTTGATAATGCTACGTAATCGCCGGCCGCTTTTAATTCACGACGCTTTGCAGCATACTTCTTAACTAAGGCACGTTGGTGTGCTAATTTAGCAATCTTTGACTTTTTAGCCATATATTATATCGTCCTCCCTTGACAATAAATTTAGTAATTAGTTTTTAAAAAGATTAAACATTTATTCGTCAATTTCGTAGATTGATTATCCCATATATTTATCACAATATCAACGATTTTTACTTACTTTTTGTTATTTAATTTTTGGACATATTGCCGGTATTCTTCAGCATAACCAAACTTCTGATTTTGTTCATCCACTAATGGTTGGTTGTGAGTATCAACTCTACCACTTTTCAAAGTACGGTGATACAAGTACAAATATGGAACGCCTGATTCGTCAGCCAGCCGACCTTCAGCTTCGCGATCGTAAGCAACGTGACGGAAATTAAGACCGGCGATCCCTAAATCATCAACATCCATAATCAAATAATGAGCACGCGTATCTTTTTGCAGTCTGTCCCAGCCGTTAAATGGTTCACCTACAGATCCTGGATTCAATACCTTGCGTTCATCACTAGCGTACCGTAATAATTCATGATGCACATGCGCATAAATCGCAACGTCAAGCTTACCATCAGTAAACAATTGGTCAAAATTACTGGAATCATTTGTTGGAAAGAGTGCCTGCCCCATATCTAAATCAGGCAAATTATGTGAAATCCCAAACGTTAATGCCCCAACTTTTTTGGTCTGATGAAGGGGCCAGCTTGCAATTTCATCAATCACAGCAGGGTCAATTCTCTCACCAATATATTGAGCGAGGCGTGCAAAATACACATGCGATGGACGGTCAAGATCCATCTGACCACGCGCCCCCCGCACCGTCAGATCATCCCAATTTCCGCAAACAATTACTGTCGGTTGCAATTTTTTGAAAATTTGCCAAATACTGTTAATCCCTGGCCCTGGCATTAATAAATCACCAACAAACCAGCTTTCATCAATTCCCTGTTGAATCGCATCCTGATACATGGCCTGGAATGCATGCACATTACCATGGACATCCGAAAAAATCGCAATCCGTTTTGTCACAGTTGATCACTCCACTTCTTATTTCTACATAACACTTTACCATATTTCGTTTCCAAAATTTGCATTAAAATCTGGTATAATGAGCGTTATATCGATTAAGGAGTGATTACTAAATATATGGATACCGCAGATTATCCTGAGCCCCTGCCCAAGGGGTGGCATAAGACTTTCTATACCCTCTGGATTGGTTGTTTCATCACAGGAATGGGTTATTCAATGACGATGCCCTTTATCTCCCTGTTTATCAATGAGTTAGGGACCTTTAACCGCTTTGAATTAAATATTTATTCTGGACTAGCATTCGCAATGACCTTTATTTCCCAAGCGATTGTTTCAACCTACTGGGGAAGCCTGGCCGATCAAAAAGGACGTAAACTAATGTGTTTACGTGCTTCAGGAGTGATGGCATGTACCATTTTCGTCACTGGTTTATCAACCAGTGTCTGGATGATTATTGGGATGCGCTTCTTGCAGGGAGCTTTCTCTGGTTACATCAATAACGCTACCGCCTTAATGGCCGGTGAAACTCCCCACCATAAAGCTGGTTGGGTAATGTCAGCCATGATGACAGCTGGTGTTACTGGAAACCTCATTGGCCCATTAATCGGTGGTGCCCTGTCCAGTTCATTCGGTTACCGAATTCCCTTCTTTATTACCGGTGGTTTAATGTTCTTAGTATTTATCGCTACCTGGGTCAACACTAAAGAACACTTTAAGCCAATTAATAAGACCGATATGAAGCCAATGAAAGAACTAATGCACAATATTCCAAACCTAAAGATCATCATTGCGATGTTTATCACCACAATGATTGTGCAGGCTTCCGTAATGAGTATCGACCCGATTGTCAGCCTGTATGTTAAAGAAATGATGCACGACAAGGGCAACATTGCCTTTGTTGCAGGTGTTGTGGCTGCTACCCCTGGTCTCGGGAACTTACTTTCTGCTTCCAAAGTTGGCCACATTATGGACGAAATTGGTCCTGAAAAAGTCTTGATGGCTGGACTGATCATTGCCACCCTTTTATTTATCCCAATGACATTCACCACTTCACCGTGGATGTTAGCTTTCTGGCGATTCTTACTAGGACTTACCAATTCCGGCTTAATGCCAGCTGCCCAAACGATCCTAACATTGGATGTTCCAGACGAAGCCTTTGGACGAATTTTCTCCTATAACCAATCATTCCAAGCCGCAGGTTCAGTCTTCGGAGCCCTCCTTGGATCAATGATCTCAGGAATTTCAACGTATTCAATGGTATTTGCTTTCACAGGAATTACGTTGTTTATTAACATCTGGATTTACGTTGCTTGCCGTAATAAGAAAGCAACTGTTAATAACTAAATTGAAGGAGCTCATTCATGAGCTCCTTTTTGTATTGTCAACAGTAATGATCACTCCAAGTTTTTTAAAACTGTTGACGAGCCGGTCTTTTCCCTGCTAAGATTCTGGTAATGTTTTTAAAAATAAATATGGATGCGGAATCGCCGGGTTCCGTTAAGATTAACTAACTGGTTCTCAACTGACAGGCGCCTGTTAAGGGGAGGTGGGACCGACCACTTGGGAGGTCAAAATAATGCAACTAAAGAACGAGGTTAATCACTACGTCATTCGTAACACGGCCGCATCCGCTGGGATGTCGATGTACCTATTAATCGACACCCTTTTTATTTCAATCGCGGCGGGTCCACTGGGACTCACCGCCCTCAATGTTGCCCTACCACTGTTTTCACTTTTCAACTGTTTAGGAATGCTCCTGGGTGTTGGAGGAGCTGCATATTACTCACTCAACAAAATCGAACATCCTGAGCGGGTCCATTCAACATATAGTGAACTGATGATTTTCGGGGTGCTTCTAGGGTTGCTAATCACTTTACTGATTGAGGTATTTATCCATCCCCTGATTTATTTTTTAGGCGGTTCTCCACAAACTTACCGGCTCACTCACACTTATATTTCAATCATCGCTTTTTGTGCGCCACTCTATATTGCAAACTATCTGTCAGTGAACTTCATCCGTAACGATAACCACCCCAATTTGACAATGGTAGCCACCCTTACTGAAACCAGTAGCGTGCTAATCATCGACTGGTTCTTTATCTTTGGCCTTGGTTTAAAGATGGAAGGAGCTGCGATGGCAACAATCTTTTCACCACTTTGTTCTTTACTGATTCTTTCGCACCACCGTCACTTTGCTAACCGGCAATTGTCATTATATTGGGTCAAACCGCGGTTGCAAACTATTCGAAATGCAACCCAGTTGGGCCTGGCAGCCGGGATCAACGAACTAAGTAATGGTTTTGCGGTCTTTATCTTCAACATCATTCTGCTCCGTATTGCTGGCAACTATGCCATTGCTGCTTACGGGATCATCTCGAACATTGCCTTGATTTCAGTTGCCCTGGCTAACGGTGTGGCCCTTGGCGTTCAGCCGATTACTAGTCGGGAATATGGGATCCGTCATTATGAAAACGTCAAAAAGGCCTTCTGGCAAGGGCTTAAAATTACCATTGGAATCGGCCTAACCGTCTTAATCATTTTGACGGTCTTCCGTTCACAAGTAATCAGCCTCTTTAACTACCAGCACCAAACTACGATGGCACGATATGCTACCACTGGAGTGCCAATTTATTTCAGTGGAGCAATCTTTATTAATGCCAACATTTTAATGGTTCTCTTCTTGACGTCCATCCGTTCAGCTCGCTCAGCATTTGCGCTGTCCCTATTACGGGGTTACCTGATCCTGGCACCGGTCACCTTCATACTAGGTTTTACAGCAGGAATAAATGGGGTCTGGGCTGCTGTTCCACTTACCGAACTAATCGTTTCAATACTCAGTGCCGGTATTATTTACCACCGTTTCAAACATTTTTCACCGCTTAATAATTAATATTCGACATTGAGCCGAGTAACTAAAAAAGGTTCTACACCAAATGGTGTTGGTTAGAGATTTTTCATCTCTATACCAATGCCATTTTTGTGTTTTAAACAAAAAAACAGAGGTAAACCTCTGTTACAATGAAA
>NZ_JACJKU010000031.1 GCF_016901675.1 Limosilactobacillus coleohominis | reverse complement strand
GATTATTGCAGCTGTGATTTACTTTGTTATCACTCAAGCACTTGCTTTACTATTGAACTGGTTAGAAAAACGGATGAGTAAAAAGTACACTGTAAGTAACTAACTAGTCGCTCATCCCTTACTCAAAAACCGCGCCATTATTGTAATGGCGCGGTTTTGTAGTTATGATAATATTTTTAATATGATGCAATCATCATGCAACAAAAGATTTTTAAATTAATAACTAATATATCAATTGATTAATTAGGAACTGAAAATTGATAGTCGAAAGCCATTTTTTTAATAGTTTTAATGGTTGCGTAATTGGATAGTGATTAGGGTTAATCGCTACTAACGAACGATTATTGCTTTTGAAAAAAAGAGGATGCTGAATTCAAATTCATCGTTCATACTACATATTGTGTTTAAAATGTCAATACTTTCAAGATATTGTGTTTAGGCTAATATAGATACTGTTACGAAAAAGGGGATATTAATCATGAGAATCGATACATCAACTAAGCAAAAACTCGCTACTCTTCAAGATGTTGAAGTAGTCAAACGCGACGGTACCATTACGCCATTTTATGCCTACAAACTAGGACTGATTATGAAGAGCTTGAACATTGATTGGGCAACACAAGCTCAAATTTATGATCAATTAGTATCAGCACTTGCTGGTAAGAAACGAATTACTACCGTAGAAATTGCACAAGCAATGATTGATGGCTTTCGTGCTGCTGGTCATAACGAATACGCCATGGCTTTCATTAACTACCGCAAAAAGGATGATCAGGCATTTGCTGAAGCCACTAATCCAATGTACAAGCTGGATCAATTATCTGACCGAAACTCACGAGTAGTACATGAAAATGCTAATAAGGATTCACGGGTGTTTAACACCCAACGGGATCTTGAGGCCGGAATGGTCAGCCGTGCCCTAGGTCTGCGGATGTTACCGCGAATTGTTGCCAAGGCGCACTTGCGTGGTGATATTCACTGGCATGACCTTGATTATTCTCCAGTTACTCCAGAAACTAACTGTTGTTTGATCGACTTTGATGAAATGTTTAAAAACGGCTTTAAGATTGGTAATGCCTGGGTTTCATCTCCACGGTCTATCCAAACGGCAACTGCTCAAATGTCACAAATCATTGCTAATGTGGCATCATTACAGTATGGTGGTTGTTCTGCTAATCGGATTGACCAATTGTTGGAACCATACGCTAAGATCAATTATGAAAAGCACATGAAAGATGCTGAAGAATGGATTGCTCCTGATAAGCGTGAAGCATATGCAAAGGCTAAGACCAAGAAAGACATTTATGACGCTATGCAAGCTTTGGAATATGAAATCAATACTTTGTATTCCTCACAAGGGCAAACTCCATTTACTACCATTAATTTTGGTTTAGGAACTTCCTGGATTGCTCGTGAAATTCAAAAGTCTATTTTGAAGATTCGGATTAAGGGGCTCGGTAAAGAACACCGTACAGCCATTTTCCCAAAGTTGATTTTTACTTTAAAGCGTGGATTAAACCTGAACCCATCAGACCCTAACTACGACATTAAGCAACTAGCTTTGGAATGTTCCACTAAGCGGATGTACCCAGACCTTTTAATGTATGACAAGATTAAGGACATTACGGGTTCATTTAAGACACCAATGGGTTGTCGATCATTCTTACAAGGTTGGAAGGACCCTGAAACTGGCAAAGAAGTCAATTCTGGTCGAATGAACCTGGGAGTTGTTACTGTTAACTTGCCACGGATTGCTTTGGAAGCACATGGTGATAAACAACTCTTTTGGCAAATTTTCCAAGAAAAGATGCGGATCTGTAAGATTGCCTTGGATTACCGAATTAAGCGTACCAAGCAGGCTAAGCCTGAAAATGCGCCACTATTATACATGTATGGTGCCTTCGGTAAGCGTTTAAAGAAGACGGATAGTGTTGACGAAGTATTTAAGAACAGTCGTGCCACTGTTTCATTAGGTTACATTGGCCTTTATGAAGTATGTACTACTTTCTATGGACCAAAGTGGGAACACAACAAGGAAGCTCATGACTTTGCCGTATCCATTGTTAAGGCAATGCATGACCTTTGTGCTAAGTGGGAAGATGAAGAAGGCTACCACTTCAGTTTGTACTCCACTCCAGCGGAATCATTAACTGACACATTCTGCCAAGACGATATTAAGAAGTTTGGCCGCATTGAGGACGTGACAGATAAGGAATACTACACCAATAGTTTCCACTATGATGTACGTAAGCACCCAACTCCATTTGAAAAGCTGGAATTTGAGGAAGACTTCCCATACTATGCTGCCGGTGGATTTATCCACTACTGTGAATATCCAAACTTACGGCAAAATCCAAAAGCCCTCGAAGCAGTTTGGGACTGGGCATATGATCATGTCGGTTATTTAGGAACTAATACTTCAATTGACCAATGCTTCAAATGTGGCTTTAAAGGTGAATTTGAAGCTACCGCACGGGGCTTTAAGTGCCCGCAATGTGGGAACCATGATCCTGCAACTTGTGATGTTGTTAAGCGGACCTGTGGTTACTTAGGTAACCCTCAACAACGTCCAATGGTTCATGGACGTCACGAAGAAATTATTCACCGGGTTAAGCACATGGATCCTAAGATGATTAAATCAGCAGCCCAGTTTGAAACACAACGTCAAATGGATACTAAGGAACACCGTGTTAACTTTAATGGTGACCAAATTTAAGGGAGGCTCTATCGATGAGTGAAAGACACCAACATCGCATGCCTAAAAACCCGAAGCCTAAAGAATGGCTAGCGGCTGACCACTCACTACAATATGTCGCCGATTATAAACCATTCAACTTTGTGGATGGTGAAGGGGTGCGTTGTAGTATTTATGTCAGTGGTTGCTTGTTTAATTGCCCTGGTTGTTATAACAAGGCTGCACAAAATTTCCATTATGGACAACCATATACCCAAGAATTAGAAGACCAAATTATGGAAGACTTAGGCCATGATTATGTACAAGGACTAACCCTATTGGGCGGAGAGCCCTTCTTAAACACCCAAGTCTGCCTGAAAGTGATGAAACGATTGCGGAAGGAATATGGCCATACGAAAGACATTTGGTCTTGGTCCGGCTATACTTGGGAAGAATTACAAAAAGAGTCCTATGATAAATTAGAAATGTTGAGCATGATTGATATTTTGGTCGACGGTCGATTTTTAGAAGATAAAAAGGACTTAACTTTACAATTCCGCGGTAGTTCGAACCAACGAATTATTGATGTGCCAAAATCATTAAAGGCTAATAAAGTCGTCATCTGGGACAAATTAGTACATTAATAAAGGTGAAAAGAATGACATTAGTAGTAAAGAATTTGCATGCAAAGGTTAAAGAAAGCGGCGAAGAAATTCTCAAGGGTGTGGATCTTACTGTACCTACGGGTGAAGTACACGCCATCATGGGTCCTAACGGGAACGGTAAATCAACATTAGTTTCCACCATTATGGGCTATCCCGCTTATGAAGTGACAGCTGGTTCAGTAACTTTTGATGGTGAAGATGTTCTGAATAAGTCTGTAACTGAGCGTGCTAGAATGGGCATGTTTTTAGGAATGCAATATCCAGCCGAAATTCCGGGAGTCAAAAACGTTGACTTTATTCGGCAAGCAATGAACGCTACCCAACCAGATGGGAAACCAGTGCCCGTTATGCAGTTTCTACAAGAATTGAACGAAGCTAAAGAGCTTTTGCAAATGCCAGATGATATCACGGATCGTTACTTGAACGTTGGCTTTTCTGGTGGGGAAAAGAAACGGAATGAAGTGTTACAAATGATGATGCTTAAACCTAAGCTGGCAATCTTAGATGAAATTGATTCTGGATTAGACATTGATGCACTCCGGATTGTGGCAAATGGCATTAACCATATGCGGACTCCACAATTTAGTGCACTTTTGATTACCCACTATGAACGGTTACTGGAGTATGTTAAACCAGATCGTGTTCTTGTCATGGTTGATGGTCGGGTTGTTCAAAGCGGCGGCCCTGAGTTAGCAGATGAACTTGAAGAGGGTGGCTACGCAAAGTTTGAACAGTTACGTAAGGATGGCGTTCACGAATGAATCAAGAATTACTAGAACAAGTTCAAGTTGCTAGTCAACATCAACCAGCATGGTTGCAGCAAAAACGCCAGTTAGCAACTTTACGATCTACAGATCTGCCGATCGATCATTGGCAAGAACCAATGGTAGATTGTTGGCAAAAGCGGCCAAATTTAACGAAAACTAATGAGCAAGTTACCACTAGCCCAGCAGGGTACGTGGACTTGCCCATTTTTATCGCTGCAGAACAATATCCGGAGCTATTGCAAGAAAATCTCATGGAGAAAGCCATTGATTGGCAAGCAAACCAAATTAATGCTTTACACTTAGCATTATTAAACGGCGGACGCTTTATTTACGTTCCTGATGGTGCAGTGGTTAAACAGCCGATTGAGTTAGCTTATTCTGGAACGGAATGCAACTATCACAATTTAGTGATTGTTGGTGCTAATGCCCAGGTTACAATTGTTGAACAGGTTCATGCCCAAAACGATCAACCTAGTTACGTTGGAACTGAACTCCTACTTGGGGACAGTGCTAAGGTTGATTATTATCAATCAAATACTTTTATTGCTGACCACAACTGGGAAAGCGTACGAGCTTATCAAGCAGGTGACAGTCTTTTAAACATGTATGTTGCATTGTTCGATCGTCATCATTTGGTAGGCGATTTTCATAGCAACCTCGATGGTGATGGCAGTAATGCTAACTTTAAGATGGTCGGGATTGCCACTCATGATCAACTGCAAGAAATTAATACCCGAATTGATAACCATGGTCTTCATACTGATGGTGAAATTTTGCAAAATGGGGTAGTTAAGGATCAAGCAGTATTAAATTTCCATGCGGTAGGTAAAATTTATCAAGGGGCACATCAATCTGCTTCTAACCAAGAAAGTCGGCTCTTAACGTTGACTGCTGAAAGTCATGGCGAGGCTGATCCTGTTCTATTGATTGAAGATAATGATGTTAATGCTGGCCATGCTGCCAGCATCGGGCAAGTTAATCCTGATCAGCTTTATTATTTACAATCTCGCGGACTAACATTAATGGAAGCGGAAATCTTATTAACAAAGGGTTTCTTGCTACCAGTCATTGAGAAGTTCCCTGATCAACACCTACGTGAGCGGACAATTAATGAATTATTAGAAAGATTGGGGGTTCAGTAATGAGTCAAGAAGAAGATAAAAAAGCGATTCAGAAGTTTTCTCAGGAACACTATGAATATGGCTTTCATGACGATGTGCAACCCATTTTTTCAACTGGAATCGGTCTGACTGAAGATACTGTCCGTGAAATATCTCGTCGTAAGAACGAACCGCAGTGGATGTTAGATATTCGATTAAATGCTTATCACCAGTACCTTAAAATGAAATTACCAGACTTTGGTCCAGATTTGTCAAAGCTAGACTTGTCCCAACTTAGGTACTTCCAGCGACCAACTGACCACGTTGCTCGCTCATGGGCGGACGTACCAGAAGAAATGAAGACGACTTTTGAAAAAATGGGGGTCCCAGAGGCAGAACGTCAATATTTAGCAGGCGCAACTGCTCAGTATGAATCCGAGGTTGTGTACGCTAACCTCAAACGTGATCTTTCGCGACATGGAATTATCTTTATGGATACTGATACAGCAGTCCAGAAATATCCTGAAATTGTTAAAAAGTATTTTGCCACATTAGTTCACCCGGACGATAACATTTTTGCAGCTTTAAACACTGCGGTATGGTCTGGTGGGACGTTTATCTATGTTCCAAAAGGGGTTCATGCTGATGAACCACTCCAGAGTTTCTTCCGAATTAATGCTGAAAATACTGGTCAATTTGAACGAACCCTAATCGTGGTTGACGAAGATGCCAGCGTTAATTATGTTGAAGGATGTACCGCGCCGGTATACTCTGAAGATAGCTTACATGCGGCGGTCGTAGAAGTATTTGTAAAACCACGCGGGTTTTGTCGGTACACGACCATTCAAAACTGGTCCCCGAACGTTTATTCACTAGAAACCAAACGGGCAGTAGCGGATGAAAATGCCGTTATGGAATGGGTCGACGGAAACCTGGGTTCTAAGGTAACGATGAAGTATCCAAGTGTCTACCTCCGAGGACGGGGTGCCAAAGGAACGATGTTATCAATTGCTTTTGCAAATGGTAAGGTCGTCGATCAAGATACTGGGGCGCGAATGATTCACCAAGCACCTGATACTAGTTCCACGATCATTTCAAAATCACTGTGTCGCGCTGGTGGGGTATGTGACTATCGTGGAGAAGTTAAGATGGACGAAAACGCTCATGGGTCCAGTTCTCACGTTGAATGTGACACTATCATCATGGACGATGACTCTTCCAGTGATACGATTCCTTTAAACAAAGTTGCCGTTGGTGATGTGGCAATGGAACATGAAGCGAAGGTTTCAAAGGTTTCTGAAGAAGAACTCTACTATTTAATGAGTCGGGGGCTTTCTGAAGAAGCAGCAACTAAAATGATTGTGATGGGCTTCATTGAACCATTTACCAAACAACTACCGATGGAATATGCAGTTGAGCTGAATCGCTTAATAGACTTTCAAATGGAAGGTTCCGTCGGTTAATAAAAAAATCAAAAAAATAACGCCCGGTCTCATCTGAGATTCGGGCGTTTTCCGAACAATAGACAATTTACAACAAAACCAGTTCGTGATAAACTCCTGTTTGTAAAACGCAAAGGAGAGAAAGTTATTTATGGATGAAAAAGTTCAACGCAACCTAGTAATCGGACCAGAAGATCCGATTCCAACTGGTGAAGCGACATTATTGGGACTACAACACGTCATGGCAATGGATGTCTACGTACCGCCGATTATCTTAGCTGGGATGTTAGCAATGGGTGCCGCAGATACTTCTGGGCTTCTTCAATCTACATTTTTAGCAGCTGGTGTTGGTACGATTCTACAGACTTCATTATTCATGAAGATGCCAATGTCACAGGGACCATCCTTTGTTCCATTATCAGCAGCTGCCGGGATTGTCTTAGCAAGTGGTGGTTTAAAGGGTAACGGAATGGCTACGTTAATTGGTTCCCTTGTTGTTGGGGCCATCGTGCTCGTTTTACTAGGACTAAGTGGTGTCTTCCAAAAGATTATTAACCGGTTGGTTCCAGATGTTGTCGGTGGGACGATCATTACTTGTGTAGGGTTGTCTCTAATTCCAAGTGCTTTGAATAGTAACATTTTTGAAGCCAAGGGGAATGTTTACCAAAATATCGAACTTGCAAGTGTCACAGCGTTAGCCATGCTGATTTGTGTTGGTATTAGTATTCGTTTCCCACGGGTTCAAAAGATTTTCCGTACAGGTTCAATCGTAATTGCTTTATTGTGTGGAACATTGATGAGTGCCTCAATGGGACGCTTTGACTGGCAATCTGTAGCGGCGGCCCCATGGTTTAGCTTGCCACAACGGACTATTTTCCACTGGGGGATCAGCTTTAACTGGACTTCTATTCTGACCTTCTTGATTCTGTACGCCATCATTACAACAGAAACCACTGGGACATGGTTTGCAATGGGGGCAGTAACAAATCACAAAATTACTAACAAGCAATGGAATCGCGGAATTGTTGGTGAAGGTTTAAGTTGTCTATTTGCCGGCCTTTGCGGGACAACTCCGGTTACCGGTTATTCTACTAACGCTGGTGTTGTTTCCATTACCGGTGTTGCATCCCGGAAAGTATTCGTTGCTGCTGGTGGTTGGTTTATTTTGCTGGGCTTTTTCTCAAAATTGTCAGCATTCTTAACTGCCATTCCTGACCCTGTTATCGGTGGTGTGTTTGCACTGATTACCGTGACAATTATGTTAAACGGTTTGAATGTTATTCGGGGAATTAAGACCTCCGATGCCGACCTATACATTATTGGGTTGCCAATTGTGTTGACGTTAGCAATTATTTTGCTACCTGCTCACATTACTAAAGCTGCTCCTCAAATGGTTCAATACCTTTTAGGATCTCCAATTGCAGTGGCAGCACTAACTGCGATTATCTTAAACTTATTGATGCCACGACGAAGTTAGTCACTATCACCTCATTATTCGTTCTACATAGTCGTGACACTTTCCAAATATAATATGAATAGTTAATCCTCCAACATTCTACACGGATGTTGGGGGATTATTTTGTTTCTAGATAGGCTTTGATTTGGATCGCAGAATGGTTACATTGTTACAAGCTTGTTAACAAAAGGGGTAAATTGGGTGGTTTTGAGAAATTAAAACAAAAAAATCAGAAAAATTCTGAATTTTTTTAGATTATTTATTACAAATCAAGCTGACTTTTACCGGAAACTTGTGAAATATCTGAGAATGCTGATTTGACAGTCTCTCAGACCATTTTTCAATCAAAACAGTGACTCTATTGGGCTGAATTATTACATAATTTTACAAAACTCGCGTATTTTGAAAATTTGTAGTAATTGCGTCGTAACTACCGCCTTGTATTATATAAACCGTTGATAAGTTATTGATTTGTCACTATAAGATTTAAAAAAGAAAAGGATGTTTTAATTTATATGAAGTTCAATAAGAAAGCTATTAAAGTTGCTACTGCTATTACCGGTGCTCTTGCATTAGGTACTGTTGCTACTGCTACTACTGCCAACGCTGATTCAGTTTACACTGTTCAATCCGGAGACACGCTTTCTGGCATTTCCTACAAGTTAGGACACGACTTAACTTTTGTTGACACTTTAGCAAGCAACAACAACATTGCCAACAAGAACTTGATCTACGTTGGTCAAAAGCTATTAATCAAGGATGATGGTGAGGTTACAACTGCAACTGCTCAACAAGCAGCTACATTACCATCAGCAAACAACACTACTACATCAACAGCTTCACAAAATACTCAAGCTGCTCAAAACACCCAAAGTAACAACACTGCTGCAACTACTACTAACAACGCTAGTGCTAACTACAGCTCCAGTGTTAGTGGTAACGATGCTGCAGCTAAGGCATGGATTGCCGGCCGCGAATCTGGTGGTAACTACGGTGCCCGGAACGGTCAATACATTGGTAAGTACCAATTGTCTGCATCATACTTAAATGGTGATTATTCTGCTGCTAACCAAGAACGTGTAGCTGACAACTATGTTGCTAGCCGTTACGGTTCATGGACTGCCGCTCAACAATTCTGGCAATCACATGGTTGGTACTAAAATTTAAATAGTCAACTAATAGCGGGGATTTTAATCCCTGCTTTTTTTGATGTAAATATGAAATAATAATCATATAAATACAAAATAGTAAAAATTATTTTTAAAACCAACCCACGTAAAATGCTGTTATATCAATATTAGTCAACGTTAGTCAAAATAATTAGCACTCTAAGGAGTCGAGTGCTAAAAAAGGATTGTATTTCAAAATGAATGGGGTAATATAGAAAGTGCAAAAGGGATAAAGGATTAAACCTCAAAATGAACTGATGAAAGGAAGTTTTATTATGGCTAATGAATTACAACGTCGTGATAGTTTATTTGACAACTTAATGAACATGCGGAACTTCTTTGATGATGGTTTCTTCCCAACTCAGAGTACTGACTACATGAAGAGTGACATTGCCGAAGATAATAATGGATACCATGTAAAGATTGACATGCCAGGATTTGATAAGAAGGATATTCATGTTAACTATGCTGATGGTATTTTAACCGTAAGTGGTCATCGTGATACCTTTGATGATCACACTAATAAGAATGGCGATATTGTTCAAAGTGAACGTCGTTATGGTCAAATGAGTCGTTCATACCGGCTCCCTGATGTTGACCTTGCTAAGGTTAGTGCAAAGTACAATGATGGTGTTTTAGCACTTGAATTGCCAAAGCTGACGGTTGAAAACCAAAACGGTACCCACATTGATATTGAATAGTTTGAATGAATAAGAAAAGAGCCACGTTGTAACGTGGCTCTTTTCTTATGGCTATTTACCAGGATGTTCAGCAATGCCATCTGGGAAGTCTTTATCGATTTCTTTTAATACTGGCAGTAAAACATTGATGTACTCGTGGTAAGCATCAACTGGGCTGTTAAAATTCTTTTTTGATAATAGTGCAATTGCAATATCGTGTGCACGTTGTTCATTACTAATCATTTACTTAACTCCTATTGTTGGTTAATCCTAATTTCACTTGACACTCTGGACAAATTCCATGAACGTCAACATCGCTCCGTGTAACCAAGTAATTAGTGTTGTCTTTAGTAACCCGTGCTAATTCTTTGGCAATGTCCGCAAAGCGTTCATCCATCACATCAGTAATTTTACCACAGTTATCACAGATAACGTGGTAATGTGGATGGCCAAAATAATCGTAGTGGGTTGAACCATCACCAATTTCCAGTTCGATAACAAGGTGATAGTTTACTAACAACTTCACGGTATTATAAACGGTGGCCATACTGATACTGTCATCGTGCTTTTGCAAATCTGCGAGGATCATTTCCACTGTTGGATGGGTGTGGTGAGTGATTAAATAATTTAGAATTGTTTTGCGTTGGGGGGTTAAACGAACCTGGTGTTCCTTTAAGCGGGCAACGGCACGATCAAATTCAGCTTCAGCCATATTATCACTCCTGTCTTAAATTTTTACTTACAAATAGTATACCATTTACAAATTACTTTTGGGTACTTATAATATAAAATGTTGTTAATAATCATTCTAAACAGGGAGAGATCAGAATGCAAGAAAGTGTTGACCAAAATGGTCGTTCATATAACCGTTTTTGGTTTATTTTTACCTTATTATTAGGAACGTTTACGATGTCAATTAGTCAATCATCGTTATCGACTGCATACCCAACTTTAATGCATGACTTTGGGATTTCTGCAGATACGGTTCAATGGTTGACTACCGGATTTATGTTGGTAATGTGTGTCAGCATGCCAATCAGCCCCTGGATGCTTAATAATTTAAGCTTCCGTCAGATGTTCATGGGTGCTCTGGCACTATTTGATATTGGTTCATTAATGATCGTATTTACTCCAGCTTCTTGGGGAACCAATGGCTTCTGGTTCATGATGATTGGCCGGGTCATGGAAGCATTCGCCGTTGGGGTACTGTTTCCATCGTATCAAACAGTTTTGCTGGAAATTACGCCGAAGGATGAACGTGGTACGACAATGGGAATTGCAGGATTGGTAATGGGTTCTGCATTAGCCTGTGGCCCAATTATTTCCGGAATTGTATTAAAATTTTTCAATTGGAAGAGCCTCTTTATTCTATTTATGATCATCATTACCGCTGTATTCTTGATGGCATGGTTCGGTTTATTTCGTAATGTCATGGCTCGTCATGAAACTTCTTTAGACTGGCTTTCCGTTTTCTTATCAATCGGTTTGATTGGGATCATGTATGTGATCAACCAGATTGGTAAAAAGCAGGCCAACTGGACGATTGACGGAGCACTGTTAGTAATTAGTCTATTAGCAGTGATCCTATTCTGTGTACGTCAGTTGAAACTCACCACTCCATTGCTTGAATTAAGGGTGATGAAAACCTTCAACTATGACCTCGCAATTTTACTAACGGGGATTTCCTATGTTGCCTTAATCGTCGTTACGATTATTTTTCCACTTTACTACCAAGGCGTACTCCACGTTAGCCCATTTGTATCCGGAATGTCATTGGTTCCTGGTGCCGTGTTCTTAAGTATTTTAAATCCGTTTACTGGCAAGCTAGCAGATATGATTGGGTTTAAGCCAACGATGATTATTGGGATGTTAATGATTGTTGCCGGCTGGTTCCTAACGTTAGCGATGGCGGATGTTCAAAATTTACTAGGGATGATCCTTTGTGCGATGATCATCGAAGGTGGAAATGCGTTTGTCATGATGCCAGCGGTCACCTTAGGAGCAAATTCATTACCGAATGACTTGGTTTCTCATGGTACTGCTGTAATTACCACGATTCGTCAAATTCTTGGCTCAGCTGGTGTGGCAATGGCTACTATGATTTTAACTACTGCCACAACCCATCAACTAAGTAAGGGTGTCAACCACTTAGCAGCTTCATTACACGGTTATCATTTGGTATTTATGACGATGATTGTGATTGAAATAATTGGTTTGGTATTAGCATTGCTTTTGCGGGATACTAAAAAACAAGCTCAGGATTAATTAACGTCTATAATATAGTGAAGACTTTAATTAAAAGGACGTGAGTTAGAATGTCACAACAATATCCTAACTGGACGCACGATCAATTAATGCGTGAATATTATGACCATTACTGGGGATTCCCAGTTCATGATGAACGTGAGCTGTTTCGGATGTTAACACTAGAAATGTTTCAAGCGGGACTAAGTTGGGCCACCATTTGGCGCAAGCGCGCTGCATTTGATGAAGCTTTTGCCAACTTTGATATCCAACAGATTGCATCATTTGATGATCAGAAAATTGAACAGTTGATGCAGAATGCAGCGATTATTCGTAATCGGCGCAAAATCGAAGCAACGATAAATAATGCACGAGTGCTTCAGAAATATCATGCAATGGGAAAGACGCTGGATCACTTTTTATGGTCGTTTGTGGACGGACAACCAATTGAATTAAATGCTCAGCAGGATACAGTTCTACCTGCTAAAACGCCTTTATCAACTACAATTTCTCACCAGATGAAAAAGGCCGGATTTAAGTTTACCGGTCCAACAACAATTTTCTCATTATTATGTGCGGTGGGAATTGTAAATGGTCGTGTTAAGTAAAAAGATCCTGGACAATTTTGTCCGGGATCTTTTTATGACCAGTAAATTAAAGTAATAATTACCATTTGCGTAAGGCAATATAGAATTAATGATGGTTTTTCATCATCTTTAGCAACCATAACAAACCAAGTTGCCACAATAATTGCAATTGCCATGTAAATTGAGTCTCGTAGCGGGCGACTTAAAGTGAAAATTAATAGAATCACAGCGAAAATGGTTACTTTAAACTTGTACTGACTAACATTATCAAGAAAGAATGGTGCCATATAAAACCAGGTGCTGGCCATCACTGGTAAAAGAAATGAGATGATCTCCCATGAAATAAAGTGGAGACTAACATAGGCACAGGCCACCGAAACGGTAAACATCAGCAGGATTCCAAAGGTGATCAAGCCTAACGAATTTTGAAAGTCCATTGAGGGCATTTGAATGACTAACAAAAAGATCGGCAATAAGAGCAGTAAAGCTAACAACAAAGGGGTCTTGCTAAAACCAATGATGGCAACGATACCACTTGCAATTAAAGGAATTGTAGACAATGTCGATCCAAAATGGTGATACATCAACATGGGAACAACGAGACCAATGCAGATCACATATAGAAATAACATCCCCATATGGGTGTTGAAATGCGAGCCTTGAACACCCACAGCATAGGAAAATGGTGCATATGACCACGTAATTAATAAGATGAACGTAGTAGGTAACAAGTCTTTCCAGTTCATCTCCATAAATTGTTGCTTAATTAATTTTCCCATGACAATGTCCCTCTTTAAGATAATTATATTCATTAGTATAACAGAGTTTTTGACTTTTGATTGAATGCGGAGGATAAAATATGCTAAGATGGTTCTCGTTATGAAGCAAATTCCCGATGGGAGGAGACAATTGTCTTCGCTGCCTTGTAACCGCAAAACACTTTTAGTTTAATTATGGGGGAATTAATACAATGGGAGAACGCCATTTATTTACTTCTGAATCTGTATCAGAAGGACATCCAGACAAAATCGCTGACCAAATTAGCGATGCGATTTTAGACGCATTACTCGAACAAGACCCAGACGCTAGAGCGGCGGTTGAAACTTCTGTAACGACCGGGTTAGTATTAGTATTCGGTGAAGTTTCAACTTCAGCATACGTTAATATTCAAAAAGTTGTTCGTCAAACCATCAAAGAAATTGGCTACACGGATGGTCAATACGGCTTTGATGCTGATAACTGTGCAGTGATTACTGCGATTGATGAACAGTCACCAGACATTGCTCAAGGGGTTGATGACTCCTTGGAAACTCGTGAAGGTGAAGGAGATCCGCTGGACCAAATTGGTGCTGGGGACCAAGGTTTAATGTTTGGTTATGCTACGGATGAAACACCAGAATACATGCCATTAACATTGATGCTTAGTCACAAGTTGATGCAACGGATTGCTAAGCTTCGTAAGGAAGGCGCAATTAAATACTTACGTCCAGACGCCAAAGCGGAAGTCACTGTTGAATATGATGAAAATAACAAACCAATGCGGGTTGACACTGTTGTTTTAAGTACTCAACACGATCCAGACGTATCATTGGAACAAATTCGCAAAGATGTTAAAGAACAAGTTATTAAAGCGGTAATTCCTGCTGACTTGCTAGATGACGACACAAAGTACTTTATTAATCCTACTGGACGTTTTGTTATCGGTGGACCACAAGGGGATGCTGGATTAACCGGACGGAAGATTATCGTTGACACTTATGGTGGGGCCGCTCACCATGGTGGTGGGGCTTTCTCTGGTAAGGATGCAACCAAGGTTGACCGTTCGGCTTCATATGCTGCCCGCTACATTGCTAAAAACTTAGTAGCAGCTGGTTACGCAAAGAAGGCTGAAATCCAAGTTGCCTACGCTATTGGGGTTGCTAAGCCTGTTTCAATCTCAATTGATACTTTTGGAACTGGTACTAAGTCTGAAGAAGAATTAATTGCAGCGGTACGGAAGGTCTTTGACTTACGTCCTGCCGGAATTATTAAGATGCTTGACTTGAAACGACCAATTTATAAGCAAACCGCTGCTTATGGTCACTTTGGTCGGACTGATGTGGACCTTCCTTGGGAACACTTGGACAAGGTTGACGAATTAAAGAAGATTTTGGGCTAATTATTAGTTATTAAAAAGGTCGTGCTTCAAGCACGACCTTTTCTAATGATTGATATATTTTGAAAATAGTAATTGAAAACCCGTTACGAGAGTGGTACCTAGACACAACCCTCCTATAACATCACTCGGATAGTGAGCACCAACGTAGACTCGCGAAAATCCCACGATCACTGCTAAACATACAAAGAAAATGGTTATTAAGTAGTTTAGCCATTTTCTTTGACTAACGTGCCAAGTTAGCAGAATTAAGCACCCCAGAACTAATGCTGCAGCACAAGAATGACCACTAGGGAAACTAAAGCCGCTATAATGCATTAAAATATTTGTTGATGGTCGTGGACGCTTAATTATTGATTTAAAGAAATGATTGAGAAAAATTCCAGACAATAAAGTAATGGTAACCTGTACAACAAACGGCCGAGTGGCCATAATCCAACTAAGGACAATTGTAATAACGATCCACATAATGGTTTCCTTGGAATTAAAAATTTGGGTAAAGTTCATCCAAAAGGTGTTGGTAGCGGTACTACGGTGTGCATTAACGAGTACCCGGATAGCATCATCAGTCGGTTGAAGCAATGCGCTATTAATAGCTATGGTGATGAACAGTACCACAAAAATCAGTAGACTGATGACAAATAATATTTTCGTTTTTTTCATAGATGTCCCTACTTTCTAACATTCAATATTTTAACAAACTCTTCATTAAAGTGCTTGCCAAATTAAATGAAATTTGCTACCATCTAAACAATATCTAATCGCAACAGGAGTAGTAGGAATTAAACCTTTTCAGAGACTGCATGGTTGGTGTGAATGCAGAAGGGGTAATTTGCGAACTGGCCTGATTAATGCTCGGTGCTGAATTTCAAAAGTAGGCAACGACGTTTTCCGCGTTAAGGAACTAGAGAGTTACGTTTTAACGTAAAATACGGGTGGTACCGCGGAAAAGTTCGTCCTGTAGATGCTTTAAGAGTGTCTGCAGGATTTTTTTGTGATTAGAAAACAGAAAATCAAAAGGGAGCGACAGTACATGGGATACGATCATTCTGCCATTGAAAAAAAGTGGCAACGTTATTGGAAACAACACAAAACCTTTAAATCAACGATTGATGAAAATAAAAAGAAATATTATGCCTTGGATATGTTCCCATATCCATCTGGTCAAGGACTCCACGTTGGCCACCCAGAAGGATATACAGCAACTGATGTGATGGCACGGATGAAGCGGATGCAAGGATTCAATGTCTTGCACCCAATGGGCTTTGATGCCTTTGGTTTGCCGGCAGAACAATATGCACTGAAAACAGGCCACAATCCAAAGAACTTTACTAACCAAAACATTGACCACTTCCGTGACCAGATTCAATCACTCGGTTTTTCGTATGACTGGGACCGAGAAGTTAACACGACTGATCCTAAATACTACAAGTGGACCCAATGGATCTTTGAACAACTCTACAAGAAGGGGCTTGCTTATGAAGATGAGATCATGGTTAATTGGGCTCCTGACTTCATGGGTGGAACTGTTGTTGCCAACGAAGAGGTCGTAGATGGTAAGACCGAACGGGGTGGCTATCCTGTTTACCGTAAGCCAATGAAACAATGGGTCTTAAGGATCACGGCCTATGCAGATCGTCTGATTGATGATTTAGACTTAGTTGACTGGCCAGAAAGCGTTAAGGAAATGCAACGAAACTGGATTGGTCGGTCCGAAGGTGCCGCTGTATTCTTTGATGTTGCTGATCACGATGACAAGAAGATTGAGGTATTCACTACCCGTTGTGATACTTTGTTTGGTGTTTCCTACGTTGTGCTGGCTCCAGAACACGATTTAGTAGATCAAATTACCACTCCAGAACAAAAAGCTGCTGTGAAGAAATACCAAGAAGAAACATCCCGTCGTTCTGATTTGGAACGGACAGACCTTAATAAGGATAAAACTGGGGTATTTACCGGGGCTTACGCAATTAATCCTGTGAATGGCGAAAAAGTGCCGATTTGGATTTCTGATTATGTTTTAGCTTCATATGGTACTGGTGCAGTCATGGCAGTTCCTGCTCATGATGACCGTGATTATGAATTTGCCAAGAAATATGATTTACCAATCAAACGTGTAATTGAAGGTGGCGACCTGGACAAGGCTGCTGTCACTGAAGATGGCAAACACGTAAACTCATCATTCTTGGATGGATTGAACAATGAAGAAGCTAAGAAGAAGATGGTAGAGTGGTTGACAGATCACAAGGCAGGCCATAAGAAGGTTAACTACAAACTTCGTGACTGGATCTTCAGTCGTCAACGTTACTGGGGTGAACCAATTCCTGTAATTCACTGGGATGATGGTACGACATCATTAGTTCCAGAAGATGAATTACCACTGAAACTGCCAGACACAGATAATATCGAACCATCTGGTACTGGTGAGTCACCACTCGCTAAGATTGATGATTGGGTAAATGTTTACGATAAAAATGGTCGTCATGGTTTACGAGAAACTAACACCATGCCACAATGGGCCGGTTCTTCATGGTACTGGTTACGGTACACCGATCCTCACAATGATAAGGAATTAGCTTCTAAGGAAGCATTAGACTACTGGTCTCCTGTTGATTTGTATGTTGGTGGTGCTGAACACGCTGTCCTTCACCTGCTATATGCACGGTTCTGGCACAAATTCTTGTACGACTTGGGCGTTGTACCAACTCCTGAACCATTTATGAAGCTGGTTAACCAAGGAATGATCTTAGGTGAAAACCACGAAAAGATGTCCAAGTCAAAGGGGAATGTTGTTAATCCAGATGACATTGTGGCGCAATATGGGGCAGATACCCTCCGTCTTTACGAAATGTTCATGGGACCATTAACCGAATCAGTTCCATGGGATGAAAAGGGATTACACGGTGCCAACAAGTGGGTTCACCGGGTATGGCGTTTGCTGATGGATGATAATAATCATCTGCGTGACCGCATTTCCACAATTAATGACGGTAAGCTTGATAAAATTTATAACCAGACCGTTAAGAAGGTTACTGAAGATTATGAACGGATGCACTTCAACACTGCAATTTCTCAATTAATGGTCTTCGTTAACGAAGCTTACAAAGTGGACGATTTGCCGGTTGAATACATGGAAGGCTTTATTAAGATGATTTCTCCAATCATGCCTCACATGGCTGAAGAATTGTGGAGCCAATTCCATGAAAGTGATACGATTACTTACCAACCATGGCCAACCTATGATCCAAATAAGATTGTTGAAGACGAAGTTGAAATGATCGTCCAAGTCAATGGTAAAGTCCGTGCCAAAATTAAAATGGCCAAGGATACTGATCGTGATGAAGCAGAGAAATTAGCTCTGGCTGACGACAATGTAAAGAAATTTACTGATGGTAAGGATATTAAGAAGGTTATTGTTGTTCCAAACAAGATCGTTAATATCGTTGCTAAATAGTGAAAATAGTTAAAAAGGCACCTTTTTGAAACTTTCAGTTTCAGGGTGTCTTTTCTTGTATTAAAATGAAGTTTGTGAAATTAGTTAATCAAATATGGAGGAAGCTATGGATTATCATATTGTTTCATACCCGGCAGTTATTAGCGAAGAAGCTGGCAAAACTAAAGT
>NZ_JACJKU010000004.1 GCF_016901675.1 Limosilactobacillus coleohominis | reverse complement strand
GGACTTAAACTCACGGCCACTTAAATGTCTCAACTGGCGATCACCCATTGAAGTCTTTATGCGAAAAATGTTTCGATGAAGTGTTCAATTTATTTATTGCAATCTGCCTAATACTGATAATGGAGGTGTCTCGTGGGACCAATACCCCGCCCTCATTAAACGCCTGCAATACACCCACGGTAATCGTATCTGATGCACAAATAAATGCATCAGGCAGTCCGATTTTACCAAAACGTTCAATAATTTGTTGACCAATCCGTCGTCCATTTTCGACTGTAAACGCTCCGCTTGAAAATATTGGTGCATATTTCATTCCATACTCTTCTGCTACAATTTTGAAAGTGGCAGTTCGTGAATCTGCCATTATTGGTCGATCGGCAATTTGTAATCCTTGTCCACCAATGAAACCGATTCTCTCAAATCCGTTTTCAATCAATTGGACGAAGGCATTGCGAACTGTCAGTGACAAGTTTGGCTGAACAGAGTCGAAATATTGCGGAGCTGGATTGGTATCAATAATCACTCCCGCTGGTAGGACCTTATGTAACCGTGATAATTCTGACATTGTAAGGTGATTAGCTCCAACACAGATGAAACCTTCATGATGGTCTGCGTTATCAATTAGTTCTTCAGTATCAGAATAAGTTTTCACGTGCAATTGGCGTTGCTTTAATACTTTACGAATTGCCTTATTTAAAGTTGCAAAGTAGACATCATTTTGTTGCTCCTGCTCTGTTACGCGAAAAAGTAGTGCAATCTCCTTACCACCTAATGGACGTTCATGATCTTCCCAGTAACCTAATACATCCGCTACTGCCAGTATTTTATCTCTTGTCTGGTCAGTGATAGATAACGTGGGATCACCATTTAGTAACCGTGAAACAGTAGCAGAAGAATAACCAGCCCGTTGAGCAATTTCCTTGACTGTTACCAAATCTATCTCCTCATTTCATTAGTGAACATACTTTTGTAAAAACTTTTGAACATGGCGTTGATATTGTCGCGGTGACGTTTGATATGATTTCGCATGTGCAGCTTTTGGTACTATCCACAATTGACGTGGTCCCCTGGTGGCATGGTAGTTTGTATATACCATTTGAGTTGGCACAAAATCATCCTCTGCTCCATGAATGAAGAGCATTGGTCGGTGATTACGATGCAGTGAAGCCACCGAGCTTGCCTGCGTCGTAAAGAAACCATTTGCAATCCGGTTAACAATGCTTAATGATGCTTCCGCAGGCTTGGCAATAATAGGTGGCATATGATACATATAACGAGCTTCATGATCAAGTTCATCCGCTAAACTAGTATAGCCACAATCCTCTACAAACGCCTTCACTTGGTGCGGTAATTGAATCCCACTAGTCATCATCGTCGTCGCACCGCCCATGCTGACCCCGAACATTACAATTTGACTATCCTGACCGTTTTTCTTAATCAGCTGTTCAATCCATTTTCGGGCATCATAACGTTCTGGCCAGCCATAACCGATATATCGTCCCTGGCTTTGACCATGCGCCCGTGCGTCTGGTAACAATACGTTATATCCCATTTGGTGAAACATTCCTGCATAAGCTCCCATGGTCTCCTTATTGTTCATGAAGCCATGGCAAATTAAGACACTTTTATTTGATGGATGACTAGCAGGAATATAATCGGCTACTAAACGATAATTCTTGCTAGCTGACGTTATTTTCCAAGTCTGCTTAGGCGTATTCTTAAACCATTTCTTTTGATGGTATAAAGGATCAGACTTCTTTAACGTTTGAGTATTACTGCGGATAAACGATTTATGACCGGGAACCATCCCCACCTTAAAAAAGTATAACCCGGCAGCTACCCATAATATTAATAGAATTGCACATATCCAAGCAAACCATTTCCAAATGTTACGTCGATGGCTGTTTCCTTGTCTCATAATTTTCTCCCTTGTCCCAATAATAGCGTTCATTTTAGCGCATTTTGCAAAAAATTGCACCAGCCCTTTTCCACGTTCCGTGGTTCAATGGTAAAATAGAAGTTAGTTATCTAAAGGGGGAGTATGTATGTTTCCTGAACGTCTCCGGGCATTACGTCGTGGTCAAAAAATCACTTTAAAACAATTAGCAACTGAATTAAATCGCCATCTTGGTCCTAATGAACGGCCCAATACTGCTTCACAAATTGGTAATTGGGAACGCGGAATTCGCACCCCATCATACATTGAAGCCAAAAAATTAGCAGAGTTTTTTGATGTGAGTTTGGATTATCTGACAGGTAAAGAAGATCACGATGACTATGATCTTGCTAAACTTTTCTTCTCCAGTAAAAGTTTAACGTTCAATCATACCAGGTTATCCAGTGAAGACCGTTACGAAATCTTTCAATTAATTGATGGTTATTTAACTGGTCGGAACCACCGCAAGGATACTGACAAATTCTATGGAAAACAAGAAGAATTGAATTTACATTTTAACTAAAGGGTACTTTTATGAATCCAAGAAAACTTAAAAAAATCAAAAAGCAATTTCATAAAGAACACACCGTTGTTCATAAATCATCTTACATTCAACAGTTAGAACAGTATGGAGAACTGTTTAGTGATTTTTCCAAGATTAAATTTCTTATCAATAATGCTCTTTTAAATGATCGATTATTACGTTCGGGATTGCTTCCGCAACCTTTACCTAAAATGTTATTACCAGATGATACTCAAGATATCATTTTTAAACAAATTAATAGTAAATATCCGCAAGGTGACCCTACAGGTGATCAACTATGGAATAAATATACAGCTGCACTGCCAAAATTAGACGAATTGTTACGTAATTTCCGCGATTATCTCGAAGATACTTATGGAATGTGGTCATACACAAACTCCTCATTCACGAATGCATTAAGTAAGTACCTCAATGGTGCACCCGTTTTAGAAATTATGGCCGGCAATGGTTATATTTCCAAAGGGTTACGTAACTATAACCCCCATCAAACTATCTATACAACGGACAGTCAGGAATGGGTAACTGAAAACGAAACTGGGAAACACCCGGTAACGTCAATCGAAAAGCTAGACGCTATCGCAGCAATTGATAAATATGGAAATGAAGTGCATTATGTAATTATGTCATGGGCTCCTGATAAAGGTGACCAAGATTGGCAAGTTTTACAGTATTTACGTAAAAACTATCCAGATATTAAATTTTTGGTAGTTGGTGAGCAGAATGGAGCTACTGATTCAAAGGATTTCTGGAATAATGCTCAACTGTCTCAGCCTGAAGATCTCCAAAAGGTTAACCAATACCTTAAAACATTTGATTTAATTGATGAACAAATTTATCTAGTAAAATAAAAAAATCCGTTACCACTAAGGTAACGGATTTTGTGTATTGATACTATCTCAGGTTTAACTAGCTGTCCACTGCTATTTAAACCGGACACCCTGCAATCCGGCAGGTTAACGTGTCCCACTCGAAATGTCATATGGTAGCCATTTGGGTTGCTACCAGACCTCTCGACTCATCGCAATGTTTATCTTAACATTATTAATTATAAAACTCAAACTTATTCTGCTTCTTTCCGGTTTTCAACTGTCATGGCAAGTTGATCAGCTACCCATTCTTTAAAATGGTTAACCGCTTCTGCAGTATCGACTGCTTCAGTATCAGCAACTAACTCATCAATCCGTAGTGACGATTTATTCAGGTCATCACCTTCTGCAACCATGTAAATTTTTACCTGATATTTTGAATCACGAGTTAATAACTTTGGATCTAACCGTGGTGCTTCCGCCATCGGCACATTAATAAGATTTGTTTCTAAGCGGACACTTAACGCTTCGCCTACTGGCATCGTAACTTGCCACTCATACCGACATAAATAACCACTAGCTAGCTGATCAGCCATAAAATTCAAGGCTTGAGTGATGGTTGCATCTTCTTGGATTTTTGCTGTTGTAGTATTAGTTGTTGTAACTTGAACATGATCACTCTCTAACTGAGCTAAATATTCTTCGTAAGTTAACTGCATTATTTAATCCCCCGCCGTTTTTCACGATATTTTTTTTGCATAAATAATTCTCGTTGTTTAACTCCTAGCACAATTCCATACACACATAGTACGATGCCGATGATCGCTAGTAGTTGAATCAATAATCCGCTTACTGATGATTTTGCTTTAACCTGCAGTAAGCCACCTAAGCTTATAATGCCATAATACATCATTGCAGCAATAGTCGCATAGTTTGAAAAGTGCCAATCAGCTACTGCTAATAATGTAACAATGATTGCCACTATAATCATCAATACCAAAGTGGTTATTGATTCTTGACTAATAACGGCAATCCCGTGTTGTGAAAACATTGTTAGTTCAATCACTAATGCGATCAATAACGTAACTACTGTCACAGCAATAATTTTAATAATATGGTTTTGTTTTTTCATAATTGATTCCCTTCACTTAATCCTTTCCATTTTACTATCTGGGAGCAAAAAGCTCAATTTTTACGGCGTTACATGGTATTATAGATGAAAAGACAGAAAGGGAATTTTATATCATGGCAAATGGAACATACCAAAATATTTTAGTGCCTATTGATGGTTCAAAACAAACACCTATCGTGATGGAACGCGCCATTCAAACCGCCATTCATAATCATGCTCACTTAGACATTTTAAACGTTGTGCAAATCAATCAAGTAACTGAAGGATTTGCCACCTTGACTGATATGAGTGATGGTAAAACTCATGAGCTTGTTCAAATTATCGAAAAACGTCTCCGAGATTTGGAAAAGCAAGCAAAAGATGCTGGTGTCGAATCAGTTGACATTCACATTCGATTTGGTAACCCGAAACTAGTTATTTCTCGTGATTTTATCAAGGATCATCACAATGATCTCATTATCATTGGCAGTACCGGATCTTCACGTATTGAACGAATGTTGTTAGGCTCTACCACTGGGTATGTTGTCCGGATGGCCAAATGTGATGTGATCGTTGCACGAGTTAAACACTAAATCAAATTTCCTAAATGTAGTCAATAATAAATAATAGCCGCTAGCTTTCACTAATTAGAATGCTAGCGGCTATTAATATTTATCAAGAGTTGTGATAGATCAATGACTCAATTAATCTAAATTCAATTCTTTCTTTACCAAATCTGCAACTTCTTCATTGGTATCAAGTTCCATTGCCTTTTCAGATAATTTAGCACAATCCTTAGTGTCTAGATCCTTCATCATTGAACGAGAACGCAAAATTGAAGAAGCAGACATTGAGTATTCATCCAATCCCATTCCCATCAATAATGGTAATGCTAATTCATCACCAGCCATTTCACCACACATTGCAGCTTTAGTACCGTGACGGTGAGCAGCAGCAATAACGTGGTTAATTAGGCCCAAGAACGCTGGGTTCAGTGGTTGGTAAAGGTATGACACAGCATCATTACCACGGTCAGCAGCAAAGTTGTATTGGATCAAGTCGTTCGTACCAATACTAAAGAAGTCAACTTCAGCTGCCATCTTATCAGCATTAATTGCGGCCAAAGGAACTTCGATCATCATTCCAAGCTTAATGTCATCACCTAAGCCAGGGTGATCCTTTTGCAATTCATCCTTGCATTCAGCAAAGATTTTCTTAGCTTGACGTAATTCTGCCAATGTTCCGATCATTGGGAACATAATTGACAGTGGGCCAAATTCAGAAGCACGAATCAAAGCTCGTAATTGAGTCTTGAAAATTTCTGGGCGATCTAAGCAAATCCGAATTGCCCGGTAACCTAAGAATGGGTTCATTTCATCTGGTAATGGCATGTAATCTAATGGCTTGTCACCACCAATATCAAGGGTCCGCACAACCACTGGCTTACCTTTCATGCCAACGATAGCCTTCTTGTAGGCTTCAAATTGTTCGTCTTCAGTTGGCATGTGGTCAGAACCCATGTATAAGAATTCTGAACGGAATAATCCAACACCATCGGCACCTTGCTTCATGGCATCATCAACGTCATCTGGAGTACCAATGTTAGCAGCAATTTCAAAGTGCTTACCATCCTTGGATACTGAAGGTGCATCAACCAATTTAGCCCATTCAGCACGTTCTTTTTCAAAAGCATCGGCCTTAGCTTGGTAGTCCTTAATTTGGTCATCAGATGGATCCACAATAATATCACCGTGCAAACCGTCAACAATCACGTTTTGACCATTTTGAGCATTTTCAGTAATGTTTTCTGAACCAACAACTGCTGGAATCCGTAAAGTCCGGGACATAATGGCAGCATGGCTAGTCCGACCACCTAAGTCAGTGACAATTCCCTTAACAAACTTGGCATCCATCTGTGAAGTATCAGAAGGTGTGATTTCCTTTGCAACAATTACCACTGGCTTATCAATACCAGCAATGTTTGGCAATTGCTTTCCTAATAAGTGACTCATTGCACGCTTAGCAACATCCTTAACGTCCGCTGCACGTTCTTGCATGTATTTGTTGTCTGTCATTGCAGCTAACATGTCGGCGAAGTTAGTAGTTACTTTGTCAACGGCAGCTTCAGCGCTAGTCTTGTTATTGTTGATGTCATCCTTGATTTGACCAAGCATTTCTGGGTCAGAAAGGATTGCAATGTGAGCATCAAAGACTTCAAGTTCTTCATCGCCTAAACGTCCCTTAGCATTTTCCTTGATCTTTTGTAATTCATCAATTGAGTCATTAAATGCTTTTTCAACACGTGCGTATTCAGCATCTGTATCTTCAACTTTTTTATCCTTGTCATAAGAAAGATCAGGATCGATTAATAGGTACGCTGGTGCAATTCCAATTCCATCACTAGCAGCAATTCCTTTTACGTCTTTTGACATGATGTTTCCCCTTTTCATTTATAAAGTTAACATATAAAGATTATAGATCGTTCGTAAGACTAATACTAGAGCAAATGATAAACGCTTTCAAAATTTGATAAAAAGAAAAGAAGTTTCACACTTCTTTTCATATTCTATTAGTCTTCGGCGTGTTTTGCATGGTCCTTAGAATGGGCATTATTTTGACCATAGTAAGCATTAGCACCATGTTTTCTGTAGTAGTGCTTATCCAATAAGTATTGTGGTAATTCAAGGTTAGCACGAGTTAATTGCATTGAGTGGTAGTCTTCTTCAGCAACAACTTCCAATACCTTGGCATTGTAAACAGCTTTATCAGGTGTTGGGCCCCATGCAAATGGTCCGTGTTGCATTACAAGGGCGGCAGGAGTTGCTTCATAATCTAAGCCCCGCTCTTTGAATGTCCGAACAATCACCTTACCAGTGTTGCCTTCATAATCTTCTTCAATTTCTTGTTTAGTTAAGGCGTCAGCTGCTGGAATATCATTGTAGAAAGTATCAGCATGGGTAGTGTTTAATGCTGGAATGTCCATGTGTGCGGCAGCAAATGAAACGGCCCAAGGTGAGTGAGTATGAACAATCCCACCAATCTTAGGGAAGTGGTTGTAAAGGTAAGTGTGAGTAGGAGTGTCAGAAGAAGGATTGTAGTTTCCTTCAACAACTTCACCCTTTAAGTTCACAACAACCATGTCTTCTGGCTTCATATCTTCATATGGAACACCAGATGGCTTAATAACGTACAAACCCTTTTCACGGTCAATTCCTGAAACATTTCCCCAGGTGCATGATCTTTTAATTTCAGTTAAAGTCGATTCTCAACCAATTAATCACGTTAAAGCATTGAGAAGCGGCCAAGAGCTAACATTTAATCAACATGACAACTACATTGACATTGAGCTTCCAGTTTTAAAAGGGTATGAGGTAATTTCAATCTCATAATTCTCTGTGATAAGTAAATCTGTCAACTCCTGAAGATTAATTAATCAAAAAGGGATCTTTACATGACTGTAAAGGTCCCTTTTGACGTAATAATTAGTTTAAGCCTAACTTGTTTAAGATTTCGTCATAAACTTTATCAGCACCAACACCAGTTAGAACTGGCAAACCACTAATCACTTTATCTTTAACATCGTCAGGAACAACCGTGGTACTTACAAATGCATCATATTCATCGATGTGGTTAATTTGTTCAGCAATATTGCCTTTATACATCTTAACCTTGTCGAGTACTCCCTTTGAATCTAAGAAATCACGAATTTTACCCTCAACAACAGTAGAAGTAGCAATTCCACTACCACAAACAACCATTAAAGTCTTCATAATTTAGTAGTCTCCTTTTCTATTTTTCTGCAGTTGCATCCTTAGCCTTGTGAAATTTATTGAACCAAATCATCAAAGCTAATGTTACAACACCAATCAAACCGATACCACCCCAGGTCATTAACTTCCCAAGGCCAATGATCAACCAGGTAGTCCAAACACCACCATCACTTAAAACGGTAATGGAACTAGAACCTTGAAGACCAAAGTGTGCTGCTTTAGCAGAAGCAGTAACAAATGGAGCAACCCATGAAGCAATGTACAAGGTGATAATAATATCAACAATTCCACCAACTAATGTTCTGAAAATGTCACCACGGAATACGGCAGCCATAATCGCAATCATATATGGAATTGTGGCAAGGTCACCGAATGGTAACGTGCTGTTACCTGGAAGGATAACGGCAATCAGCAAAGTAATTGGTACTAAGATCAATGCTGACGAAAGCACAGTTTCGTTACCAGCGGCTAATGCACTGTCCATACCAATATAGAGGTTCCGACCAGGGAAGTGCTTCTTAACAAAGTCATTAGCACCTTCAGAAATTGGTGTCAATCCTTCCATCAAAAGTGAAACCATTCGTGGCATTAATACTAAAACGGCCGCTGTAGTTACACCTAAACGTAAAGTCTTGGCAAATGAGTACTTAGCAAGCAAACCAATTACAATCCCGATAATTAATCCCATTACAGAAGCATCACCGAAAACACCCAAACGTTTTTGAACAGTCTTTGGGGTGATCTTAATCTTATTGATACCAGGGATCCGGTCCATTAACCAGTTTAGTGGTAGAGCAAGTAAATAGCCCGGTGCAGATGCCCCTTGTGGGAATGAAATGCCTGGCAATCCATATTGTTTTTGAATGTATGGTGCTGACATATCTGCCAATAGGTAAATAATCATGATGTGAACAACCATCGTGAAAATCCCTAGTGCAAAGTTATGAGTAATTGCATAAACAATTGACCCAGTAAATGCAATGTGCCAGTAATTCCAAACGTCAACGTCTAATGTCTTAGTTAAACCAACTAGCAACAAAATAACGTTGGTAATAACACCAACTGGAATAGCCAAACTTCCTAACACAGTTCCATAAGCAACGGCAGATCCAGCAGGCCATCCAATATCCAAAGTAGATAGGTGTAACCCGAAGTTCTTAACCATGGCATGGGAAGCTGGTCCAAGGTTTTTAGTTAATAACGTAATAATCAAGTTCAAACCAATAAAACCGATCCCAACAGTTAAACCTGCTTTAAAGGCCTTTCCTGGTTTAATTCGTAAAATTAAAGCAAAGATGAATAAAAGGATTGGGAGCATAACACTAGCCCCAAGGTTAACAAACCATTGCAATCCTGCACTTATCGCGCTCATTATAATTCCTCCTATATATTACTTAACAATCTCGTTTTGTTTCATTAAATCAATAAATTCATCAACTGACGTTACTTTTTGAACTGCATCCATTGCTTCCTGGTTTTGGAACAGTGCCATTAATTTTTGTAACATCGTCAGTTGGTCATCTGACTTCTTTAACGCCAGCATGAACAATACTTTCACTTGAATTTCTGCGTTATCACCCATTTGATGGAATGTCACAGGTTCTTTCAAACGCATAAATCCAATTTGTGGTTCAACCACTTTATCGGGATCACAATGGGGAATTGCAACACCGATGGTTTGTGTCATTAAACCGGTTGAAAAGCTTGCCTCTCGCTTCAAAATAGCATCTTTGTATTCAGAAGTAACCACTCCTGCATCATGCAGATGATTGGCCAATTGAGTCAATGCATCCGTATTGCTTGAAGCATCCTGATCAAAAAGAATCACTTTTTTATCAAAAAGCATCTCGTTCTCTCCTATTCTAAGAAAATAATTTCAGTAATTGTTGATTCGACAATTCTGAATTCTGAAGGGCTTGGATAACTGATTCATCGGTTAAGCAATCAACTGCCTTAGAAATTGATGAATCATCAGGGCGAGAAAAAATATAAATACCTGTTGTAATATCTTTAGTGGCTCGGTAATGAATAGGTTCACTTAACTGACTAACAATAAGCCGACTATTGGGAAGACGATCATAAACAACATGCGGCATGATTACATGTTCATCAATTTGAACACTTCCCAACTGATCTCTTTGTTGAAGTAGCAATAATACATTTGCACTTAGTTCCCGAGATAGACTTAAACTATCAATTGTTACTTTTAACCATTCATCATAGTTAGCAATATTATTTAACTTCATTAATGTTATTTTCATTAAGATACCTGCTCAGTCTGTTCTTATCTTGAGTGTTGAACATTGCACTGGATAAAATGACCTGCTCGTTATTCTTTGGAACCACCGGAATCGTTGATACTATTAAATCAACATTGGCATACATACCATAATGACGTTCATAATCATTTTTAGAGGTCATACCAACTAAGTCTAAATCAGGAAAATTTCGGTGGATTTTTGCGTATAACAATTTCGAAGTTCCAACACCGCTAGCACACATTACCAACACTTTTTTCCTTAAGCTAGTTTCTTCAAAGTACTTAGCAAAATACAATGTTAAAAAGCCAATTTCATCATCACTAATGTTCCATGGAAGTAATTTATTATTGTAGGCTTCCGCGCTGAGCTTTTTTAAATGGCTAAATAATTCATAGTATTCAGATTTAATATCATCTAATAACTTATTAGCAATCACAATTTGGTTGTTCAGACGGTTATACATGGGGCGAATATGACTAATTAAGTCACTTTTTAAGGCCTTTACCTTTGGATCATTACTATTAAGACCAAAACCATTAATATAGTAATCTGCTAATCGACTTGCTTCTGAAGAAATACTGTCATCCATTTCGAAATCATGGTTATAACGCATTGAAATTAAATATTCTAATAAATAATAGCTTTCGATTTCAGGAATATTCCGATGAATATAATCGGCAGTATTTTGAATGACATCATTGCTAATTTTCCAAAATTTAGCGTTATCTTCTCGCAATTGACGATATTTTTCGTCTCGAACTATTTGATTATTGTCACTAACCACCTTGCCGTTTCTAAACCGTTTAATTAATACATACAAATGTGAAAAAATATTAACATTATACGGATAAGGAATAGTGGTGTTCAACGATTTTTGAATCCAAGCAATTTGGGTTGTCAGAAATTGATTATCGTAATTGCTCAAATCTTCAAATTCACTTGCAAAGTCATTGATACTTTCGGTATTCATGGCTTTGCTTTGCACTAAAGCATTATTAATAGCTCTCCGAATTAATTGCTCTTTACCTTTTACTGCAACATAATTACCGTTTCTTTTCAGCGTTAGCTTATTTTTATTAAGAATTTTGCTAATCGCCACTAGGTCCTGTCGGATTAATTCAGCACTAACATAGTACTTCTCATAAATATCGTTAATATTTACTGCTAGAGGAGCATTAAATAGCAATGTTGTTAAAACTTCATTGCGCCGTTCTAACGGAGATTTAACCATCAAATTTGCTTCTTCGTGTGTCTGACCACTCAACTTTAAGTATTTACCATAATCTAAAACATAACCCTTTCCCCGCTCTGACTTGATAATCGGGGATCCATACTCTTGGTTAATTTCATTCACAGAACGATAGATGGTTTTAGTGGAGACGCCAATAATCTGTGCCAACTCTTGCGACGTGACAAAACGATCATATTTCGCTAAGGTATTTATAATTTTGTCACTACTTTTTGTCATCATCCTCCCTCCTTATTTTAATTTTATCAATTAAGTGACAAACTGATGATAAATAAGTGTCCATTGCTACGGACATTATTGTTCAAATATACACAATAATTCCATTATCATCTACTTAGATTCAAGTTATTAGTCAATCCCTGTTAACGATAATTAACCCCATACCGGAAACTCGTCATAACAGTTACTAAATATACAAAAAAAGCAAGGCACCTTTTCTATATCAGTGTCTTGCTTCTTATAATTAGTTGCGTTAAATATTTAAATTTTCAATTACATTGTTACTTGTTTAGTTTCAGAATTAAGCGCATCAACGATTTGGTCAGCTGTAAAACCAAAGTGTTTAATCACTTCATCACCATTTCCACTAGCTCCAAATGTATCAATACCAAAAACATGCCCATCTAATCCCGTAAATTCGTACCAGCTTTGACTAGCACCCATTTCAATGGCAACCCGGTTTGTTACTTCTGGTGGTAGTACGCTATCACGGTAACCTTTTGGTTGCTCCTTGAACAAGTCCATACATGGCATTGAAACCACTCGTACGTTTAACCCCTTTTGAGCTAATTGATCTTGTACTTCTAGTGCCAAATGAACCTCAGAACCAGAAGCCATAATAATCATATCTAAGTCACCATCAGCAGCATCTTTCAAAATATAGCCACCACGGTTGACTAATGCGCCAACGGTTTCGTCTAATACTGGAAGTTTTTGTCGACTAGTAACTAATACTGTTGGACGATCTGTAGTATGGGCAATGACCTGCCAACTGGCCAACATTTCATTAGCATCCGCAGGGCGAATAACATTAACATTTGGCATTGCACGGTAACTAGCAACATGTTCAATTGGTTCATGCGTTGGACCATCTTCACCAACTGCAATTGAGTCGTGTGAACCAACAAAAATTGAAGGTAAGTGCATTAACGCTGCAGAACGAATTGCTGAGCGCATATAGTCAGTGAACGTCAGGAAAGTGCTACACAAAGCTCGATTGCCCTTATGTAAATTCATACCGTTAGTTGCGGCAGCCATTCCGAATTCACGAACTCCAAAGTAGACATTTCGTCCAGCAGGATTAGTAGCTGAGAAACGATCAGTATCTTTTAAATTGGTTTTAGTTGAGGCAAATAAATCTGCTGCTCCTGTCCATAATTGTGGATTCTTTTTAGCTAATTCTGCTAATACTTCAGCACAGACATTTCTTGTCGCAACTTCATCACCTGGTTGGTAATGAGTAGAAACCCCTTCTGTATCTAAATGATCACTGTAAAGTTGACGATACTCAACTGGATAATTGGTCTGATAATTTTTCATCATAGATTGCCATTGATCATAATTGCTAATCTTCTGGTCAACGGCTTTATCAAATGTTTCATATACAGATTCAGGAAATACAAATGGTGCGTAATTCCATTGATAATAGTCACGCAATTGAGCAACTTGATCGTCTGTCAACGCTGCACCATGGATTTTGTTAGTCCCGGCTTCCTTAGTTCCTATTCCAATTGTCGTTTTAACTTCAATGATAGATGGCTTATCAGAAGCCTTAGCATTTTCAAGTGCTGCTTGAATTCCAGCCAAGTCGTTATTTCCATCTTTAACAATTTGATAATCCCATCCGGCAGCTTCCAAACGTTGCTTAACATCCTCACTAGTACTAAAGCTTAGTGGTCCATCTAAAGAAACGTCGTTGGAATCATATAGGGCAATTAACTTGCCTAAGTGATGTTGTCCTGCGATGTTGATTGCTTCTTCGCTTAACCCTTCCATTAAATCACCGTCACCAAGCAAAGTGTAGGTATAGTGATCAATAACAGGATATCCAGGCTTATTGTAAACAGCAGCTAAATGTTTTTCTGCCATTGCAATTCCAACTGCCATTGCAATCCCTTGAGAAAGTGGCCCAGTTGTTGCATCCACGCCTGCAGTCACTCCATATTCTGGGTGACCAGGTGTTTTGGAGCCTAGTTGACGAAATTCTTTCAAATCATCAATGCTCAAATCAAAATGGTTAAAGTATAAAAGACTGTATAGCAATGCTGACGCATGCCCTGAAGATAGTACAAAGCGATCACGATTCATCCATTGTGGATCTTCCGGATTAAAATTCATGACCTTTTCATACAATGTATAAGCCATTGGCGCAGCATCTAAAGCGATCCCTGGGTGGCCGCTTTGCGCACGATTGATCATATCTGAACTTAACATTTTTAAAGCAGTAACTGCTTCCATATTTTGATTACTCATAAACTATTTCACCTCATTACGACAGTGTCGTGTTATTTGTGTGTGGATTGATAATTTAAAGGTATAGTTATTTTTATCAAAATATACATAAATTGGTATTTATATAGTTAATGCCTATATTAGGCACTGTGTTTTTGTAATTGATTAAATGGTATACTTCAATCAATGTTTAAAATACTATACCAATTCATTAGCAATTGCAATTGATTTTAGAAATTTTATTTGATCTAACCAAATTTTTAACAAAAAAATGGGTAATGGAAATCTCCATTACCCTTCAATAAATAATTGCACTTGTTACCTTTCATAACGGTGAATTAACGGGTGCCGATAATAAACCGCCATGCCTAAGAATAATACGATAAATACGAATAAATATAAGAACGAAACTACAACATTTGCCATCATGTGTAACCCCTTTCATTAAATTCCAACTGTATTATATCGTGCGCTTCAGCTTTTTAAAACCGTTTTTTACAATTATCCCAAATTGTTCAAATTATTAAAAAAGAATCGTTTCCCTTAGTGGTTACGATTCCTTTAATACTAATTTTTTTAACGTCACTTTTACTTGACAATTTCGCAAAATTCAATTGTTTCTGCATTTGGTCCTTCAATGTTGAAGAATTTGATTCCCTTATCCCAAAAGTCTAAGTGTTGCACTTCAGAATCCTTTAGCTTGAACCCTTCAGCCTTGGCAGCCTTAAATGCAGCATCCGCATCTTTAGTGTTTAAAGAGATGTGGTTGATTGCACCAGTCTTACGTACTGCGCCATCGCCTGTCCAAATTTCTAAAGTGAGATGATTATAGTGCATGAAAACTACTTCATTACCATTGTCATCTGTATCGAATTCGCCGAGTTTTTTAAATCCTAGTTTTTCCCAGAAAGCAACGGTCTTCTCCATATCATCAGTAGGAATACCAATATGTTGAAGGTCATCGAAGTATCCAGCTAAACTCTTGTTAAATGCCATAATTATCTCTCCTTTTTAATTACCAATATCTAGTGCCTGATGCTTTAGCTTAGGGAAAATATGACGGTCTGCCCATCCGGTAATTGCTCCTTGGAACAATAAAGCAAATAAGGTTCCTAAACCAAAGTTGTATATTCCTCCCTGCATTACAGCAGCAATGATCGCCATAATTGTTGGTGGAATATATGACATCCACATCGAGATTGATGCATTTCCGTGACAATAACGAAAACGAATGATTTGGTATAAGTCATCAGCAGGATGCAAAACCAAATTTACTCGTTGATAGATTGAGATTGCAATACCAATAAAGGCAACCCCTAAGAAGTTAATGCCAACGTACAAAATCACCATTGGTAACGTTGTTGCGTCAGGCATAATTCGGTTAAAAATATCTGAGAACCATTGAATAAAGATTGAAAATGGTAGCATGAAAACAAAATTACCTGCAATTCGTTTCCAGTCCCATTTATGCATCAAAATGGCGTTTAAAACTGACGTTAACATACCCAAAATCATAAACGCCCAGAACAACGTTAAAGAATTGTTGCCTAATACAGCAATCCCTAAGTTATTTTCTGCCGCGGTCCAGTATGCAGAACCTAAAAATTGGGGATGAACATGGGAACTAGTAACTAGCGTTAAAACGTTTCCCATCGAGTTAATTACAATAGAAAACGCAAAGAATTCCCAACTCGCCATTAGAGAAATTGTCCGCGCTTCAATCTTACCTTGGACTGGCGCTTGCTCGTCCATAAATCATTCCTTCTCTCTTGTGAATGTGATTACAAGATAATAATTTACTCTGCTGAATGTTCATTGTCAAACGTTTTGCATTTATTATTGTAATTTTTTTGCTAACTTCATATGCTGCAAATTATTTATTTTTAATAAAAAATTTGTTGAAATTATTTATTATTTTTTTATATTTTTACTAAAACCTAACTTTGCTTGCGAAAAATGTTACAATTATGTTACAAAACTATGCAACTTATTTCAGAAAAGGAGGATTAATTATGTCTTCACATTTTAAACTTAATGGTAAAAATGCGCACTGGTTAATTGCCTGTGCTACCACTGCGTTTGCACTCGGCTATTATGGAGATATCACTGGCCATGCCGACACGGTAACTAGTTCAGAAACTACTACCAGTCAATTAGCGCCGTCTAATACCTTAAAGACTGATCAATCTTCCCCATTTAATATGGAAAGTCAGTCGTCTGTAACGGACATCAATAGCCAATCAAATGATTCCGATGAAAAGACGCAGCCGGCAACCACGATTAATCAACAACCTATGGTTCCAGAATCGGGGACTATGTCAGATCAAGATACAACAGAAATTAGTCAAGATTCATCATCTTTTGTTGATGTCAAATCCCCATCAAAGGTTACCAATGCAAATAGCGATATTAACTTGAACAATATCCACTACCATGTGTCAATTCAAATCCAATTAGCTACCGGCACTTACGATGTGGTCTACCTGCCAACATCGCCAGATGACCTTTACTTCGGTGACGATAATGGAACCCCAATTTCAACCCCTGTCGACGCCGGAACATATAAGGTTTGGCTTAGTAAGCAAGGGTACGACAACATCGTGGCTGGTAAAAACTTCTGGGTTTCTAAAGATGGTGGTCCTTTCCAATTCTTTGCAGTATGGGATATTATGCAAAACATTGACATTGGTGAATATGACCCACTTCAGTTTGGATATGGAACTTACACCATTAACCCGTATAACATGGAAGCAACCATCACCGGCAACCAAACTCTTACAGCAGATAACCCAATATTAGATCCAAGTAAATACCAAATTTCATTTAGCGGGATGGATCCTAATGCTCGCCCCTTTGATGAAATTAGTCCTGACTTCTCATACACCTTCCAACAAGGTGATCTGATGCTAGATCCTGACAGTTTAAACAACAATCAATATCGGGTGATTTTATCTCAACAAGGATTATCCAATGTTCAAGCTGCACTTGCCAAGGCCTTTAACAATAATGCTAATAACTTCTCGTTATTAACAGAAAACATTGCAAATCAAGGTGTCGCGTCTGTAATGAATGAACCAATGACCATCATCAGAGACATTATTGTCCACTATCCTGATGGACGTGATGTTACGCACCGACAAGCAGTCACGATTAATAGAACTTACAAACTAAATGACCAATGTACTGGTATCACGTTTAGTTCTTGGAGTACCGCACAGTGGCCTGATTCCCAAGTACCAAATGTGGACGGCTACGTTGCCACTCCTAATGTAATTCCTGCAGTTGATGTTACTAGTGAAACTTCTAACGCCACGATTGATATCTACTATCAAACCAACCCTGGCACTAATCAACCAGGTGAAAATCATCCAACTAATGGTTCATCTTCCAACTCAGGTAATGTTAACCAAACCAACACTACAACTAACAATGCCAACAATAGATTAAGTAACACTAGTCTGAGTCACTTAGACATTAACTCACAAAAGCAACCACAATCACAACAATTGCCACAAACGGGTAATGATTCGTCAGTAATTACTTCTCTTGTGGGATTGATGTTCGCTAGTCTTACAAGTTTATTAGGAATTAGTCGACTTAGTAGAAAAAGATCATAAGTAGTTTTGAACAAAGAAGTTCAACTAGATGAAGATAAAAAAAGAGCTGAGATAAAATCTCAGCTCTTTTTCGATTTAAAACGCGAAACCTTTAGTAGTTATTACTTTAAGGTCTTCCATACCCAGTTTTCAACTTCTGGAAGATCCTTACCTTCGTCACGAATGTATTGGTTGTGCTTTGCAACCATGTCATCCATCTTTTGAGCGAAGGCAGCACCCTTTTGTTCGTAACCCTTAACGTTAAGGATAGCGTCCTTAGCTAAGTGGTAACGATCAAGTTCGTTCAATACACGCATGTCAAATGGTGTAGTGATGTCACCATTTTCACGGTAGCAGTGAACATGAAGGTTGTGGTTGTGACGTGGGAAGAAGAGTGATTGAATCATGTCTTCAAAACCGTGCCATGCAAAGATTACAGGAGCATCAGTAGTGAAGTAACGATCGAATTCTTCGTCAGTCAAACCTTCAGGGTTCTTTTCGATTGGCATTAACTTCATAATGTCAACAACGTTGATGTAACGAATCTTCAATTCTGGGAAGTTGTCATGAAGAATGCTGATAGCAGCAAGTGATTCTTCAGTAGGTTCAGTTCCGGCAGAAGCAAAGACAACATCTGGGTTTTCACCTTGGTCAGTAGAAGCCCAATCAACGTAGCCAAGACCGTTCTTAGCAATTTCAGTAGCTTCGTCAATGGAGAACCATTGAGCACGTGGGTGCTTAGAAGTTACGAAAATGTTGATGCATTCACGGTTACGGAAAGCAACATCAGAGATAGCCATCAATTCGTTGGTATCTGCTGGTAAGTATTCCTTAACTAAGTCAGGACGTTCCTTTTCGTACATGTGAGTCAACAGACCTGGATCTTGGTGAGTGTAACCGTTGTGGTCTTGTTGGAAGACAGTAGAAGTATCAACAAAGTTCAGTGCTGGGTAATCATGACGCCAGTACATTTCCTTAGCCTTCCGTAACCACTTCATGTGTTGAGTCAACATTGAATCAACAACACGACCAAATGATTCGTAAGTTGCGAAGAAACCATGACGACCAGTCAAAGTGTAACCTTCAAGCCAACCTTCAGCTTGGTGTTCGGAAAGTTGAGAATCAATCATCCGACCAGAGTGGCTCATGTTTTCATCGTTTGGTTCGTGAATGTCTTCCATCCATTGACGCTTTTGACCATCTAAGATGGAGTAAAGACGGTTAGACTTGGATTCATCAGGGCCAAATCCACGGAATGAAGTTGGGTTCAATTCAGCAACCTTGTTGAGGTACTTACCCCATTCAATCATGTCTTGCTTTACAACGGAACCTGGTTCCTTAACGTCAACAGCAAAGTCACGGTAGTCTGGGAGTACCAATGGCTTAGGATCAATACCACCGTTAGTGATAGGGTTCATAGCCATCCGCTTGTCGCCCTTTGGAGTAGTCATAGTAACTGCTTCAACTGGGTGACCATCTTCATCAAATAATTCTTCAGGCTTGTATGACTTCATCCAGTCAACAAGCATGTCCTTGTGTTCCATATCATCTTGTGATACAGGAATAGGAATTTGGTGAGCACGGAATGAGTTTTCAATTGGGTTACCATCAAGATCCTTCTTAGGACCAGTCCAACCCTTAGGAACACGGAAGATGATCATTGGCCATTGTGGTAGAGAATCATCGTTGTTTTCACGAGCGTTCTTTTGGATAGCCTTGATGTCTTCAATGGCCTTGTCCATAGTCTTAGCCATTTCTTCATGTACTTCCATGTGTGGCTTTAAGCCATCAAATTCACCATCAGTGTAAGCTGATACGAAGTATGGCTTCCAGCCCATACCTTCGAAGTACTTAGTAAGTTCTTCGTTAGTCATCCGGGAAACGATAGTTGGGTTAGAAATCTTGAAACCGTTGATTTGTAAGATTGGTAATACCGCACCATCTTTGATTGGGTTGATGAACTTGTCTGAGAACCATGAAGCAGCCAATGGGCCAGTTTCAGCTTCCCCGTCACCAATTTCAACAGCGGCGATAACGTCTGGGTTATCTAAAATAGCACCAACACCGTGTGAAAGTGAGTAACCTAATTCCCCACCTTCGTGGATAGAACCTGGTGTTTCAGGGGCAGCGTGAGATGCAGTACCACCTGGGAATGAGAAGTGCTTGAATAGCTTAGCCATACCCTTAACATCTTGAGTGAAGTCAGGGTAAATTTCAGTGTATGAACCATCCAAGTATGAGTTGTTAACCATAACTTGGCCACCGTGACCGGAACCTTCGATGTAGAACATGTCCAGGTCGTACTTCTTAATAACACGGTTTAAGTGTGCATAAATGAAGTTTTGAGGAACGATAGTACCCCAGTGACCAATTGGCTTAGGCTTAACATCCTTAGCCTCTAATTCACGACGTAACAGTGGGTTGTGCATTAAGAACAGTGTACCAACTGAAAGGTAGTTAGCAGCACGCCAGTAAGCATCAACATTTTCCAAGTATTGCTTGGAATCGTAATCTACTGTCATTGTAATATACACTCCTTCTATAAAGAAATAACTACGTAATTGACTAATGTAACGCATCGTAAATCTTATCAATTTACGACTACCATGATAAAGCATTTTGGCAAAAAGTCAACCTTTTATAAAATTGATACGGTCCAATTTTAAACATTCTAAATCATTGATATATAAGTATTTTAAGAGGTCGTACTTTAGAAAAGTAACTTTATAACATAAAAAGGATACGGAATTTTAATATATTTCCGTATCCAAAAATTTATTTCTGCCCTAATCCTGGTAATTCTAACGGCGCATCAATCAAATATGTCGGCTGTTCCCGTTTCAAGCTATCAATGTCATAAGCATCCCAAGTGACACCGCACGTGTGAACACCAGCTGCTTTACCCATTTGTAAATCATAACGGGCATCGCCAATCATCATACTGTCGTCCTTTTGTAATTGATATTTATCCAATAACAGTAAGATGCCATCAGGTGCTGGCTTATAATGATCAACTTGATCACATCCCACTACATCTTTAAAGTAATGCCGAATATCTAAATTATTGAGATTCCGGTCAACCGCATCTGTCTTTTTACTAGAAACAATAAATGGATTCTTATGACGCTGGGTTAATGTGTCCAACATCTCACGAATACCAGGGTATAACTTTGTAGAAGCCAATTCGTAGTTGCTGTACACTTCCCGAAAACGGTCTACTACTTTTTTTGCTTATTCTGCTGAAAGGTCTTCCTTTGCCATCTGTGGAAATGAAACTTCAGCAGGAATTCCCATTGCATCTAAAATGGCATCCGTGTCAGGTACTGTTAATCCATTATCCTTAAAAGCTTGCTGAGTAGCTTTAACAGATGCATCTCCAGAACTAGCAAGTGTCTTGTCAAAATCAAAGAAGTAATTAAGTAACATGGTATTTCCTTTCCTCTAAAACATTGTAGCCTTCAATTTATCTAATATTTTAGCACGATTAAAGCATTTAAATCGATAGCTTATTAACCATTGCGACAGGCAAAATAGTGGTATCACTAATGACAGTATGATACTTAATTTGATTAAGCAGTTTTCGAGCCGCAACATTACCCATTAATTCCATATCTTGTCGCATTAGGTAAATGCCATCCTGAACGTACCGTGACCAGTTCCAATCATCAAAACTAACCAGCCCAACGTCTTTTGGAAAGCTAATCTGTAACTCTTTAAAAATATCAAGAATTTGAAATAAAATCGGCCCCATCAGAGAAATAACTACCGTTTTTCCTGGCAACCGGTTAATTTTTTGTAGCAATTCTTTCTTCAACCATTCATAATCGCGACCACGAGTTTCAATATTGTGGAAACTCAATCCATAATCTTCAGCAGTGGCTTTTAATCCCGCAATACGGGGGATTTGACCTGATGCTTCTGCAAAGTGGGCACTAACAGTCAAAATGTGGTCATAGTTTTTTTGATGCAATACTTGACCTAATCGATAACAAGCATCTTGATTAGCACTAGTTACTCGACCGACCGTTGCTGGTTGATCCATTACCTCTCGGTCAACTAATACAAGGGGGATTTCTCGATTAATACAGTCTGCAAATTGCTCGAAATGAATTGCATCAGGTTGAACAATAATTCCGTCAGCTTGTAATTCATATAAGCGTTGTAGTGCACGTTTCTCAATTATGGTGCTGTTGTTAGTATTCATTAAAACGATATCGTACCCTGCAGGGTGTAGAACATCATCAATTCCTTTTGCAAGCAGTGTCGAGAATGTGTTCCCAATATCACCTACTAAAACCCCAATCACGTGTGATTGACCTTGACGTAATCGACGTGCCGAAGCCGTTGGAATGTAGTTGAGCCGTTTAATGGTATCAGCAATTTTCTGCTTGGTTTCTGACCCCATCTTAGAGTATTTGCCATTTAAATAGCGGGATACCGTTGTAACGGAAACACCAGCTTCTTTGGCGACCTGTGAAATCGTTGCTCGTTTCACTACGCTACCACCTCTCTTGAAGAATACTGGCTATTATTTTAACAGTTATCGCAACAAATACCCACCATCAACTGGTAACGTTACCCCAGTGACATAGTTTGAAGCAGAGCTGGCAAGGAATACAACAACCCCCATTAATTCTGAAGGATCCCCCCAATGGCCTGCTGGAATGTGAGCTAGTATTTCTTTACTCCGTACCGGGTCTTCTTGGAGTGCTTTTGTCATTGGTGTGTTGATATAACCTGGAGCGATGGCATTCACTTGAATATTATAAGGAGCCAATGCGTCAGCGTAGGCTTTAGTCAGGCCAACCACGCTATGCTTACTAGCGGTGTAAGGAAAAATAAACTTTCCTGCACGGTATGACTGCATGGAACCAATGTTTATAATCTTACCTGACTTTTGCTTAGCCATCTCCTTAGCAACAGCATGTGATAAGAAGTAAACGGCATTCAGATTAAGGTTGACCACTTTTTCCCAATCCTGATCTTTAAAATCTTGCCATTTATTGCGTAATTGCATTCCAGCATTATTAACCAAAATATCAATTTTCCCTAATTGCTTGATAGTTTCTTCAACAATTTTTTGAGGAGCATCTTTAGCGGTAATATCCTGCTTTAAGAAATAAATATTTGCGTTTAACTCATCAGCAAATTGTTGCATCACGTCCCAATTCTTATCAGTGCGGCTCACAACCATTACTTGAGCACCTGCTTTTAGCATTGCTTTTGTATAATATTCGCCCAGTCCAGAGGCACCTCCAGTGATGATTGCTGACTTACCCTTTAAAGAAAAACTGCTTAAATCAAACATAACTGTTTCCTCCCTAAATTAACGATCTATGGATTCAAAAAGGCGGCGATTGCATCAGTAATGCAACCCCGCCTTAGATGAATTAAACAAATAATGAAATTAAGTAAACACTGCCTAATCCGGCGATTGCTAAGACTGACGTCAAGGTCGACCATGATAATAATGTTTCTTTCAGTGACAAACCAAAGTATGACTTAATCATCCAGAAACCAGCATCATTAACGTGATCACAGAACACGGATCCTGCACCGATAGCAAGAACCATCAATGCAGCCATAGCAGATTGAGAACCATATTGTTGAGCCATTGGTGCAATTAATCCAGCAGCAGTCAATGCAGAAACTGTAGATGAACCAAGAGCCACCCGTAAAATGGCGGTGATTAGCCATGCAGCAAGGATTGGTGACATGTGGGTGTTGGTGAATAGTTGAGAAACATACTTGGAAATACCACCTTCAACTAACACTTGTTTAAAGGCACCTCCACCACCAATGATCAACAGCATTGGTGCAATTTGTTTTACGGAAGTTACTAAGGTGTTTTCAATTTCTTTCATTTGCTTGTTACGCCGTAATCCCATTGTGAAAATCGCAAAAATAAGAGAAATTAACATTGCGGCATCAGGAGCACATACAAATTGAACAAATTCACCAATTGCACTGTGTTTTGGTAGTACAAAGCCCAGAATTGTTCCCAAAGCAATCAAAATAACTGGCATCATCGCTGTTAAAACAGAAATTCCAAATCCTGGCGTTTCATCTAAATCGAATTCCTTATATTCACCAAGAACTGAGATGTCAATATTCTTTCGATAAACTTGTGGGTAAACCTTATGAAGGAACCAATTAAAGATTGGCCCCGCAACGATAATCGTTGGAATTGCTGCAATAATTCCTAACAGCAAAACGTGTCCTAGGTTGGCATTTAACATGTCAGCAATTGCAGTTGGTGCTGGGTGTGGTGGTAAGAATGCGTGAGTGACATTCAGAGTTGCTGCCATTGGAATCCCAAGGTACATCAATGGCATATCCAATTCACGAGCAATAATGAAGACAATTGGTAAGACAACAACTAGTCCAACTTCAAAGAACAGGGCTAATCCAATAATGAATGAGGCTAGAATAATAGCAAGTTGAATCCAGCGCCGTCCAAACTTATCAATCAGCGTTGTAGCGATTCTAAAACCACCACCAGCATCAGAAACCAGGGCACCTAGCATAGATCCAAAACCAAAAATAATTGCTAAGTGACCAAGTTGACCGCCGATACCAGTTTCAATCGCAGTTGGAATTTTAGCAACTGGAACCCGAAGTAGTAAGGCAATTAAGAATGAAGTAATAATTAATGAAACAAAGGTGTTTAATTTTAACTTAACAATTAAGAAGATTAAGAAAATAACACCAATTAATACGATTAGTAGTGGCATCTGTTTAACTCCTTTTTATAATTAATGATTCGTCGTTTTCTGTTGTAGATCCGCCATTCTTGCATAAGCTGGTGACAAAAGCTCCTGAACCTGTTCGAAGACAGGTTGATATTTTTGATATACAGCAACCGCTTCTGAATCTGGCTTACATACTTCTTTTTCTCCAATAAATTGTTGAACAGCTTCTAGACTATCAACAATCCCCAGACTATTCATTGCCATTACAATAGCTCCTAAACAGCCTGATTCAAAAGAATTAGGAATTTCAACCGGACAATTCAAGACGTCTGCTAACATCTGTTTCCAAACTGCGGATTGTGCAAACCCACCAGTTGCGGTGACACTCTTTGGATCTCCAACTAAATTTCTTACTGCTTGGAATACGCTGTTGATATTCATATTAATTCCTTCCATCACAGCCCTGAGCATATCTGCTCGAGTATGTAGTTGAGAGAGTCCAAAGAAACTACCGCGAGCATTAGCATTCCAAATTGGTGCTCGTTCTCCACCCAAATAAGGGTTGAAGATAAGGCCATTCGATCCAGCTGGTACTCCGGCAATCACTTCGTTTGCTAATGCATAAGCATCCATGTTTTCGTTTTGAACAGCGCTTGCATCAACTAAGTGTTCTACTGCCCATTGGAAAACATCACCACCATTATTAAGCGGACCGCCGATCACCCATAATCCGTTATCAACTGCGTAACAGAATAATCTTTGTTGTGGATCAATCACTGGATGATCAGTCACCACCCTAACTGCAGCCGAAGTTCCAATCGTGATTGCCACAGTATCTTTTGATAAGGCTCCCACACCCAAGTTAGATAGGGCCCCGTCAAAAGCACCATAGATAAATGGCGTATCTCCTGGAATTGCCATCGCTGTTTGTGCCTCTTTGGTTAGCCCTACTTGCTGAGTCGTACCACTAACAATTTCCGGCAATTGTTCTGGTGTTACATGAGCAAGGGAAAGTGCTTGCGAATCCCAATCGGCTGTTTCAATGTTTAACATTCCAGTACATGATGCTATGGAAATATCCACGCGAAATACATTGAACAATCGATAGAATAGATATGATTTAATATCGGCCACATATTTTGCACTAGTCATTTTTTCAGGCATCTCTGCATTTAACCACATTAATTTAGTCAATGGAGACATCGGGTGAATGGGCGTCCCCGTCTTAATATATATTTGTTTTCCTTCTGGAGAACTTTTGAGATCAGATGCAACCTTTCGTGCCCGAGTGTCGGCCCAGGTCATTGCCCTTGTAATGGGTTGATGATTTTCATCCAGCAAAATAACACTTTGGTTAGCGCTGGAGAAAGAAACTGCTAATAACTTACCAGTAGTCAAATCCGCAGATTGTGCCGCATCGTGAATAACTTTTTCTACTGCGTTAACTAGTTCATCTGGATTTTGTTCCGCCATGCCAGAGGCATCACGATAAAGCGGATATCCTTGTTTCGTTTGGGTCAATACTTGAGCGTGTTCATTGTAAAGCACTGCTTTGGTACTGGTTGTCCCAACATCTACTCCGATAAAATAGTTCATCTTCGATCACCTTTGTCCTTTTTGTGAGCGCTTTAGTTTATCGATACACCAGTATAATATTACTAGCTGAAACCGTTGTCAATAGTTTCTAGGAAATCGTTTTCATATGACAATAAAAAAATAGGCCGAAGTTAATTCTTCGTCCTATTTTTCAGTAACGTTAGATTGAAATTATAAGTTTGGATCCATGTCAAATGTCAACTTGGACATTTCAACACCCTTAGTCATTAATTCAGCCATTAGGTCCTTGGTCCGCTTAGAAACTTCATCAAGCATACCCTTAGTACGATCATTCAAGTAATCTGTTGCATCCTTGTCTGACATACCATCAAGTTTGGCAGTATTTTCAGCAACCCAGCTGTAGAAGTATTGGCGAACACTCTTTAAGTAATCCAAATCTGGTTTAGTAAATTCAGATAAGTGTGATTCGACAATCATAGATAATTGACGGAACATCCAGTAAATGCTGTCAGAATCGAGATCCATCTTCATGGCAGTGTTACGGAGACGTTCATCATTATCGTCAACTTGAGCAAAGAATGGCATGTATGGTGAGAATGAAGGAATTCCACCAAAGGTCATCCACATAATTGCAGAAGCAGATTCAGGCACATTTGGACGTACTTGCATAATGTGTGAGTTTTGTGTTCGGTTCAAAGAAATTGGCCGATACAATAGCTTTTGTTGCTTAGTTCCCATGTGGCCCAGTGGATCAAATGGTGTATTTTCGTAGTGCGAACTCAGGTACTTTTCAACATCTTCCAAAGTGAACTTGTGACGCGCCTTCATAATGAATGGTAAGTCAAAGTCTTCTGGGTCCATTTCAACATCAGGACTGAATAAGAAGTGTCCATACCATTGACGTGGTGTGTTGTAGTGAAGATCAAATACATCCGCAGTTCCAAAAATGTGACGGAAATTCCATTCGTCAATATCTGGATTCAAGTGGTTCTTTTCAACAAAATCTTGAATACCATCTGACCACATAAAGTTATCCGGATCATTGAAGTCAACGTCTTGGATGGCAGCACGGTTACCAGTAACGGCATAGCAATCATCTGGAATCCGTTCAGCAACCCAGTGATGACCAGTAGCGATTTCCATGTACCAAATGTCATCCTTATCAGAGAAGATAACACCGTTACCTTCAGCAGAACCATATTTGGCAACTAATTTACCGAGGTATTCAACCCCTTCTTTAGCACTATTAATGAATGGCAAAACCATTGCCATCATGGCATCTTCGTTAATACCTGATTCAGTATTCATTGGGTCCGCAGCTAATACCCGTTCATTAGCATAGAAACTTTCTGTAGCGGACATCGCAATATTCTTTTCGTTAAAACCGTTTTCGTCAAAGGTTCCTTCCTTTGTTAAATTAACATTAGGAACACCTTGGTAACGATAACCATCAGCTGGACGGTCACCAACAAATTTATTTAAATAAGCATGAACTTGGTTTGGATTATTGTGGTATGCAGGGTAGACAACAAACCGTTGCGGTGTAATTGCAGCAGGTGTGTCATCATTACGAGCAGCCATCGTTGAACCATCAACAGTTGCGTTTTTACCAACTAAAATGGTTGTACATGCAGTCAGTTTTTTTCTCATGGATATACCCCTTCTTCTTTAAAAAAACTAAAAAACTTCTACAATTTTATTCTAATCCTGAACAAGAAAACGGTCAATTATTCATTAACGAGATCGTAAACGGACACCTATCCGCATTATCAACCACAAGCCAGCATTAATTGCAATTGCGAAGATTAACATCCACATTAATGGACCGATTATTTGAGACAATTTAGCATAAATGGTTTGGTAATTCACTATTAAGCTGCTTAAAAAAGCTGTTAATGTAATCACAATTATTAGCGCCACAATTCCCTGACGAGAGTTTTGTAAATCTGCTGCGCTCAAATCAAAACCACCAATACTGATGTTAATCATTAAAACTATCCACAATCCCCATTGCCACCAAGCAATGGGGTGTTCTGTAATTTGACGTCCGCCAATTGCAACCAACCACTGATTATAAAATGATGGAACCAATAAGCGAGTGCTCCAAATCATCGCTAATGAGCATCCGATAACGGGCGCAATTCCAATAAAAACGTTGCCAATTTTCTGGTATAGATTGTTGTCATTCCAAGTATGACCAACATATCCCAATCCACGATCACGGGGATCGTGAGAATCGGGAATATGCAATAGGCTCACACTTTGAATATGATGGCCAAAAATAACAGCTAAAATCAAGTGACTCATTTCGTGGATTATTACGCCAATTCCGCCAAAAATAATTTGACCATAAAAACCACTTAGCAACACTGAAGCACTCTTGTTAGCTCTACTAATTGCCACTAGAATACTTCCTAGTATGACAGGCAAAATTATTATTAACCCTGCAAATACAGCTAAAGTATGGAGAAAATTATTAACCATTATTTCTGTTGTAAATCTGCAAATTCAGCATGAACCAATGTAGCTAAATCTTTTGCGTTCACTTCTACCGATCTACCAATCTGACCTGACGAAACAAAAATTGTATCCTCTTTTTCAGCATCTTGGTCTATAAAGATTGGAAAGTGATTCTTTTCATATATACCAACTGGCGTGTTAGCCCCGTGAACGTAGCCAGTTGTCTTAACTAGCTTTTTTAATGGAACCATTTCAACCTTTTTATTTCCAGAAACCCGAGCTAACGCTTTTTCATTTAAATGACTATCAACGGGAACAACCCCAACTAGTGGGCCAGTAGTAGGTCCCTCTAGTACTAAGGTTTTATAAATTCTGTGCTCATCAATCCCAAGATGATCGACTGACATCGTTCTTACATCACCATCTTGATGGGTAGGAAATTCCATTTGTTTGTAAGTAATGTTATTTTTATCAAGAATTTGTTCAACTTGGGTCTTTTTTAAACCTTTTTTCTTCTTTTTACTCATAATGCATTGAACTCCTTTTATGAAAAAATACCGTTTATGGAACGGTCCAATTTTGCAAAAGTGATTACCACTTACAGAAATTTTGGTATACTAATTATAGATCATAACAAACACAATTAACTTTCCCAAGGATTGGGAGATTTGGAGCAAATTAATTATGTCAGATTTAGTATACCGCTCAGTCATGAGAGATATAAAACATAAAATACTAGATAATCAATATCCGGGAATGAAGTTACCTGATGAACGGAGCCTTAGTAGTATGTACGACGTTAGTCGAAGCTCCATTAAACGGGCTTTGGATGTTCTTGTCCAACAAGGGATCATTTTCAAAAAACGTGGATCGGGTACTTTCATTAACCCTCTTTATCTCAAAAACCGGGCCATGTTTCGTTATGAAGGCAGTAACTTAGGAATTACAGACAGTTTTAAATTAGATGGCAAAAAGCAGGGAATTAAGTTGCTTAATTACCGTGTAATACCTGCCCCGGATGAAATTCGTCAAGACCTATTTTTAGATGAGAACGAATATGTTTACAAAATTGAACGATTGCGACTCATTGATGACCAACCATTCATGATTGAGACTGGCTATATTCCAATCAAAATTTTGCCAACATTGTCCCCAGATATTTTGGAAAGCTCCATCTTCAATTATTTGGAGAACAAAAAAGGACGGACTGTCACCCGTTCCTACCTGACCTTAACGGTTGATCCATCCAGTCAGGCCGATCAAAAACTATTGGGCCTGAAGCCAACTGAACCAGTTGGAATTATGGAAGGGGTTTTCTTCCTAGATGATGGAACCCCATTCGAAGTTTCAAATATGCGCATCCATTATCAATATATGCGTTTTAACACCTTTGTTAGTTTAGGAAGGGATTAAAAATGATTAAGGCAATTGCTGTAGATATGGACGGAACATTCTTGAATTCCGCGGGTACTTATGACCATGAATACTTTTCACATATCATGCAACGTCTTCAGAAAAAGCAAATTCAATTTATCGTTGCTAGTGGTAATCCCATTTATCAGTTACATATGGCTTTTCCAGACTATGTCGATGACCTATGCTTTGTTGCTGAAAACGGTGTTGAATGCTTTGATCATGGGAAAATGATCTATTGCGGACAAATTAAGCCTGCTACTGTCCAAGGAATTTTCAAACTGCACCAAGCAACCCCAGGCAGTACGTTTTTAGCTTCAGGGTTAGACCACGCTTTTGTCATTAAGGGTGAAAATCCTGAATTTGCCAAACGCATTAAAAAGCACTATCCACGGATGAAAACTATCAATTCATTAGATGAAATTGATGATCCAATCGTCAAGCTTCAAATGGATGTTCCAGGAGAAATCACCCAACAAATGCAAGCTAAGATCAATCATGACTTTGCTGGAAAACTTACTGCAGTTTCCAGTGGATATGGCAATATGGACCTCATCGTTGCCGGAATGCATAAGGCCACCGGAATCAAAAAACTAATGGAGATCCACCATTGGTCAGCAGATGAATTAATGGCATTTGGTGATGGTCAAAATGATATGACAATGCTTCAATTAGTCGGTGAAAGTTATGCAATGAAAAACGGTGATCCTCGAGTAATTAACATAGCCAAACACACTGCACCAGCAAACGATGAAAACGGTGTTCTTAAAACAATCGATAAATATTTAAAAACAATTGAATAATTTTAGAACCAAAGACTAACCAACCGACTAAACAAGGGAGGAATAACTGATGCTACCTCAATTAGGGTTAAAAGGGAGTCGTGATATTGAGCAAATTAATGACCGTCTGCAATATCATCCCACTACCTATGAATTTTATACTGATACTTCAGATTTCACTCAAGACGGTTATAAAAAGCTCTTTGATGCTGTTCAGTACGTGCAAAGTCAGGGAGTGGAAAACATCGTTATCCACCATCCAATGGCATATGGTCAGTTTCATACTGAATTAATTGCCCCTGAGAATAAATTCCCGCAATTGTATCGCTTTATTGAAACATCAACAGAGCAATTAGTACGTTTATCCTCTGATTTAAATATCCAATGTTTAGTTCATGGCTCATACGCGAATGAAACGCAATTCTTTATTCATCAATATTCTTCCGTAGAGGACGCTCAAAAAGCATGTTTTAACCGTCTTGACCGCTTTAAAAAAATGGGTGGCAATCACATCATGTTTGAAAATTCAATATCACCAATTTTTAGCTACGGTGAACCGTCTTTAGAAGATGAAATCATTGACCACCACTATCGCTTAGCCTTTGATACTTCCCACTGTTTCATTTATGTTCATGGTAACAATGAAAAATTAATAGCCTCACTTAACCACCTCAAACCGTCCATTGTTCATTATCATTTAGTCGATTCTTATGGGCAGCAACACGACAGTCTCCCTTTGGGAACGGGTAAAATCGACTGGTCAGCTGTTTTACCAGTTTTAAATCAAACTGCAACTAGTATTTACGAAATTAACCTAAAAAATAATGATGACTGCAGAGAACAACTCCAAAGTCATCATTATCTTATGAATTTAGCTCAATAACTATTTTTTTGCAGGTTTAACTGGTGTCTCCTTTTTCTGCATCTCTTTTAATAGCTGAACAGTTAAAATTCTCTGGAATGCAGTATCTACTACCAAATGCATCATATATTCATTTGTGTCAGTAAGGGGACTTGGGGTAGGCGCATCTTCATTTCGCAAACGTGCATTAAATAGTTCTACAAATCGGTTATAAACCACCTTTGGATAATTATTAATCGTCAATTGATCGATTCCCTTTTTAATTTCATCTAACGAATAAATATTTTTTAAGAGGACAATTCCAAAGAGTGCTGCAATTTGTGGTGCAGAATATTTCTTTTTAATCGGTGCCATAATGGCACCTTTTTTTACATAATTATTAACCATTGATTTAGTTAATGGGTCAACATTTAATCCTGCTAAATGATCATTAATAAATGATACAACCTGGTCAACATATAAATCCATTTCTGGTAATTCATCCCAGGCATCAAGTTGAATTTTACTTAATTTCGTTCGCCAATTGTGGAATTCCTGTTTAATCACCGTTTATCCCTCCTTATCACGCTCATCTAGTTAATAATATACCATGATTTAGTATTTAATACTAAATACCAATAGATTGATTTTTAAACTTTTCTGGATCTGTTGCTTGAGCAATGATAGTTGCCACTTGCTGAATATTGCTATAATTACCCCGGTATGGTTGCCCTTCAGTCATCAGGCAGCGTTGAACATCGTCATTTGTTAACGGTAGCGACCGTACTATTGTGTAAGGAAATTCCAATTCGTCGATCATCTTAATAGCATATAAGTGGTCCATTACCATATTTTGGCCAGTTTCTCCATACCAGCGTGTTAACTGATCATCAGTAGCGTCATCCGCTGTTCCGGCAATTGACTTCATAATAATTTTAGCGGGCTGAACAGCACTTTGATCTAGCTTTGCTGCTAAATCGCTAACCGCTAGGTCAACCCGTATCTCATCATTCGGTATCCAGCAAATAATATCTTGCGACTGTGGCTGCCAGTTAAAATCTGGATATTCAATTGCTTTAGGCAGTTGTTCTTTAACTGCATGACAAAGATCATCCGATTTTTGATTAACAATTACAATTCTTTTCATTCATCATTCTCCTGAAAGCGTCTCCCTTTTGTTAAATTCAGCATTTATATCATTTCGTATTTAGTTTACCATGGTATAATAATATCGCTATGCGATATTATCTTGATTATTGCCAGTTACGTAGTAGTAATTATACAGAAATGGGAGTCTTGAACTTTGGATAAGAGTCAGATAATGGTCAACATTTTGATCATCATCGTCACGTTTATCTTTGCAGCGTTTTTTGTGGCTGCTGAATTTGCTTTAGTACAGGTTCGTATAACTGCCTTACAAGAAAAACAAGCTCAGCTGGACAAGCCATCGATTAAAATTAAACGTGCTATTAAAATGGTATCCAACTTAACAGAATACCTTTCTACGACACAGGTTGGTACCTCTGTGTGTGGAATTATTCTTGGTTGGATTGGTGAGGAAACACTGGAAGAACTACTGGTAGATGCTCTCCACTTGCCTGGATGGTCGTTAAACCAGAGCATGGTTCATGTGATTAGTGCTGTCTTAGGCGTTTTGCTGTTAACTTATTTAGAGGTGGTATTAACTGAAATCGTCCCTAAAAACATTGCCATTGACATCCCTGTCAAAATGATGATGTTAACTGTGACACCACTTCATTATTTTCACATTATCTTTTACCCATTTGTTTGGCTGCTAAATTCATCCGCAAATGGAATTGTGAGAATGCTTGGTATGAAACCAGCAGATGAAAATGATGAAGTCCTTTCGCAAGGAGAGATCATTAGTTTAACCCGAAATTCTGTTAAGGGTGGGGCCTTGGAACGTGGAGACCTTCTTTATATGGAGCGTGCCTTTAAATTTAATGATAAAGTTGCAAAGGATATTATGATTGACCGGACGCAATTAACAGTGATTGATATTACTAAAACTGTTAACGATGCACTGAACGAATACATCAAAACCAAGTACAGTCGTTTACCAGTCGTTGCCGATAATGATAAGGATAAAATCGTGGGTTATGTGTTTAATTATGACCTAATTAAACAGGCCCGGATTAATGGTAATTTATCTGTTTCTAAGGTTCTTCGTCATTTACCAACAACACCTGAGAATACAGCCATCACCGAAGTATTGGAATAAATGATTCACACTCGTGTTCCAATGGTGGTTGTGGTTGATGAATATGGTGGTACTTCAGGAATCATTACTGATAAAGACATCTATGAAGAATTGTTTGGCACCGTTCGGGATGAGATTGATAACGTTGCTGACAACATGATCAGTAAAATGCCTGATGGCCATTATAAGGTCGATGGAAAAACCACTACATATGATTTTGAGCGATTTTTCCACGAGGATATCAAATCATTTGAAGCTGATGATGCCGTTACTTTGTCTGGTTATGTGATTGATAACTTCCCTCATATCAAAAATAATGACACCATCAAGATTGGCGATCTCAAATTAACAATTCGAGATTATGAAAATTCATACATTGACTGGTTCGAAGTAAGTCCAGTCGAAAATCAAGGTTCATCAAATACTGCAAAGTAAAAATTAAATGTTGGAGAAATGCATTATGGATAAAATTAACATCTTATACATCTCAATTGAGGGTAATACCCGTTCTTTCTTAAAACGTCTACAAGCTTTTGCTAAACAGCAACATAGTATTAATAGTCGTGACTTGGAAATCAACTTAAAGGAAATTACAGATCAAACACTCCCAGAAGCGGAAGAAAAGAACTTTTTTGCGTTCGTTCCTACTTATCTGGATGGTGGTAATGGATTTGATTCAGGCTTTACTGAATTAATGACCAATGCTTTAGGCGAGTATATTGATTCGCATGATAACTATAAAAAGTGTCTTGGTATTGTTGGTAGTGGTAATAAAAATTTCAATGAACAATATTGTTTAACAGCACGGATGTATTCTAAAAAATTTAACACCCCATTTTTAGCTGACTATGAATTACGTGGTACTGATGAAGACATCGATACTATTTATAGTATTCTTCAAAAACGTTGGAAGGATTCCCAAAATAATTAAATGATAAAGAGGATGACACTGGAAATTACCAATGTCATCCTCTTTTAATTTATAGATTATTAAAAATGTTTATCTCCCAGCACTGATGTACCAAGTTACACCATACTTATCAACAATCTGTCCCAACTGCTTACCTACCATGTGATCCGCAAATGGTAACGTCACCCGTTGTTGGTCAGATGATGCTAAATGATCAAACAGTTCTTTTGCTGCAGCAGCGTCTCCATCAAAATCTAAAAATATTGATACTAATGATGATGCTTGTGGCATGGTCATTGTTGCATCACCACACAGTATCCGCTGACCTGCTACGACAAACTCGCCGACTGCCGTTGTTCCAGAAAGGTCTTCAACATTCAATCCTAATCCCTGCACCTGTTCTTCGGTGAAAGGAGTTCTTGTGATAATTTCAGCCCCGAACTCTTGAACATAGTAGTCCATTGCCTGTTTCGAATTTTCGAAAGTTAAAAAGGGGTATATATCTGCCGCCATTGTATTCCTCCGTAAAAAGATCTTCTTATAGTATATTTGTTTAGACAAACATAGTCAAATTAACGCCTTGAATATGCTAAGATAAGGGTGATTATACGGAACGGGAGAAGAATTATGCAGCAAAATAAATCTTTAAAAAAAGCCTTCTTAATTGCAGGCATTATTTTATTAGGCGCATGTATGCGATCACCATTTACAGCATTACCTTCAGTTATTACCGAAATTGCTGGTTCTTTTCACGTTCCCGTCACCAGTTTAGGAATGTTAACGACTATTCCCCTGCTTTGCTTTGGGATTTTATCATCATTTGTTCCATTGATTTGTCGCCGTGTTGGTAATAATGTGGCAATTCTCGGTGCACTAATCGTGCTCATCATTGGAGCCTATACCAGAGTAATCTCATATTCCGCCTTGTTAATTGGTACCCTCTTGATTGGCATTGCGATTACATTTATTAATGTTCTCTTGCCTGCGATTATTACCGAACAGCTTCCCAACCAAGTCGGATTGATGACTAGTCTATATGGTGTTGCCTTAGATATGTTCAGTGCTATTTTTGCGTACGTTATTACACCATTAACCTTATTATTCAACTGGCAAATCGCCGTTATGATCCTCTCAACACTGGTAATTATCACGCTTTTGGTATGGTTACCCAATGTTCATCATCCCGTTCACCCAGTTAATAAACAAATCAAATTAGCAAAACATCAGTCAGTTTGGCATAACTGGCGTGCATGGTGTCTGCTGCTTTACATGGCTGGTTCATCCATGTCTTTTTACATTACTGTCACCTGGTTACCAACCATCGCCAGAAACCATGGAATGTCAAGTAACGCAGCTAGTATCATTGCAGGTTTCTTGCAACTATTTTCGATGCCAGCGGCATTCGTAATCCCACTATGGGCTAGCAAAATGGCCAAACGTAATGCGTTAATTTGGGGGTCATCTATTCTAACCGCAATTGGGTTTTTAGGCTTGATGCTACCTACCAACAATTTTGCCTACTATACTATCATGACGCTCTGTCTTGGATTAGGCACGGCCGCCAGTTACTCACTTATCATGACCCTCTTTGGCCTGAAAACTAAGAATCCTAATACTACCCGAGATCTTTCTGGAATGGTGCAATCAGTAGGATACATTATTGCGGCACTAGGGCCAGTCTCTACAGGATGGTTAAAGTCGGTCACTAATACTTGGGATTGGAGTCTTTTAGTTTCATTTTTAGTAGTTGTAATTTGCACAATTTTTGGATTGCTAGCAGAAAAGCAACCATATATCGAAAATTAATTTAAAAAAATTTGAACTAGACCAATTTTTGCTAAACATTTATCAAAAGCCAAAGCCACAAGCCGTCGGTAGTTTGAGCCATTTTGTTAATAATTTAACAAGAAAAGAAAACGCTCCCTTTTTAATGCAATCGGTTGTTTTAAAGTATATAATCATACCCGATGAGTGAATATTTAATCACATTCAAGAGGAGTGAACATTTTGGCTAAGGAAAACAAAGCTGTTATTACGTTGTTTGGAGCTGCTGGTGATCTAGCACAACGCAAGCTCTATCCATCACTTTTTAAGTTATATCAAAAGGGTTACATTGCTGACCATTTTGCACTACTTGGTACTTCCCGTCGTCAAAAGAGCGATGAAGAGTTTCAAGAAATGGTTGCCAAGTCCATCAGTGGCATTAAAGAGACTGAAAAGGGCCAGGCTCATGACTTTGTAAAACACTTCTTCTTTCAATCACATGACGTCACTAAGCCTGAACACTACGTGGCTTTAAAAGACCGCATCAAAGATCTTAACGATAAGTTCGAATGCGATGGCAACCGTCTGTTCTACATGTCAATGGCACCTCAATTCTTTGGTACCATTGCATTAAACCTAAAGAAACAAGGTTTACTTTCTGAAGATGGTTACAACCGTTTGGTTATTGAAAAGCCATTCGGTCGTGATTTTGCATCTGCAAAGAAATTAAATGACGAATTATCAGAAACTTTTGATGAAAACCAAATTTTCCGGATTGACCACTATCTAGGCAAGGAAATGATTCAGAACATCGAAGCATTGCGGTTTGGCAATACTATTATTGAATCACTTTGGAATAACCGTTACATTGACAACATCCAAGTCACATTAAGTGAAAAGTTAGGTGTTGAAGAACGGGCTGGATATTACGACAATTCCGGTGCTTTACGTGACATGATGCAAAATCACATCATGCAAGTGGTTGCTCAATTAGCAATGGAACAACCGGTCTCATTTACTGATAGTGATGTTCGGGTTGAAAAGATCAAGGCTTTACGGTCTCTACGTGTTTATACTCCATCTGAAGCTGCTTCCAACTTCGTACGGGGTCAATATGATGCTGGGCAAAACACTAACGCTTATCGTGATGAAGACGGTGTTGATCCAAATTCAAACACTGAAACTTTTGTCGCTGCTAAGCTTTTGTTTGATAACTATCGTTGGTCTGGCGTTCCTTTCTATGTCCGTACTGGTAAGAAGCTGGCAGATAAGTTTACCCGTATTGATGTGGTCTTCAAAAAGCCATTGATTGATATTTTTGCTAACCCACGGATGAAGTCTGATCAATCACTAAAGAGCAATGTGTTAACTATTTTTGTTGAACCGGACGCTGGTTTCTCATTACGGGTTAACGCCAAGAGTGCTGGTCAAGGGTTTAACACTGAACCTGTAGATTTGAAGTTCATGCAAGATGACTCCACCAAGGCTGAATCTCCAGAACCTTATGAACGACTCTTCCATGATGCCCTAGAAGGCAACCACACTAATTTTGCTTCTTGGTCAGAAATTGCCTACGCTTGGAAATTTGTCGATGTTGCACGGAAGCTATGGGACATTGAAGAACCACAATTCCCTAACTACATCCCTGGATCAATGGGTCCAGTGGCCGCTGAAGAATTACTTGAACGCGATGGTCGTCAATGGGTCTACCGCCTCAATAAGTAATTAATATAATTCAAAATCCTGAAACTGTTAGAACATCTAGCAATTTCAGGATTTTTTTAATTTAACTGGCTTACTAATGATTGTTGATTAAGTAAGTGTTTATGAGCCAATTAAATACAAATGACTTATTATTGCATAAAATTCCAACTGTAATTTGCGGTTGACCCGTGAAAATGTGATAATAGAGTTGTAGCTAGTTTCACTAAGTTTAAGAGGTGACATTATTATGAGTACAAATAAGAGCTCGGTTGAAAGACAAATGGGCTTTTGGAGTATCATTCTATTCGGGGTAAACGGAATCCTCGGTTCAGGAATCTTCTTACTTCCTGGACAAGGATATAACTTGTTTGGTCCCGCTAGTATCTTAGCTCTATGTGCAGATGCTGTACTAGTTTTGATGATTGGAATGTGTTTCGCAGAATGTGCGGGGCTTTTCACCGAAACTGGTGGTGCATATCTGTATGCCAAAACTGCCTTTGGACCATTCGTAGGTTATGAAGTTGGGGTTGTTACTTGGGCAATTCGAATCATCGCTGAAGGAACCCTGTATGTTGCGATTGCAACAGCAATTGGTGGTGTCTACAAACCATTAGCCACTACTACTGCCAAGAACATCATCGTAACTATCATCGGTATTATTCTGATTCTAATTAACTTAACTGGTGTTAAAACTTCTGAAGTCTTTAACAACGTCGTAACGGTTGCTAAGTTAGTACCAATTTTATTAGTTGCAATTGTTGGATTATTCTTCCTTCACCCTGCTAACTTCCACCCGTTCTTCTTACCAGGAAGTACTGCCAATGGTTTTGCTAATGCTACGATTACTCTTTTCATGGTCTTTACTGGGATTGAATCCCTAGTTATTACAGCCGGAAACATGAAAGACGCTTCAAAGAACTTACCACGTGCATTGCTACTAGTAATTCTCATCGTTGCAACTATTTATATTCTAGTTGTTGTATCATGTGTTGGTATTCTTGGTTCTGGATTAGCACACAGTTCTGTGCCTCTGCAAGACGCAGCCCAAGCAGTTGCTGGCCGGGCCGGTGAATCCATTATTGTTATTGGTACCTTTTTATCCATGGGAGGACTTGCGCTAAACAGTTCGTTCATTTCACCACGGTTAGCTGCTTCATTAGCTGACAACCACCAAATGCCAAAGAAGCTCGGTGCTGAAAACAGTAAGGGTGCTCCTTACGTCGCCATTATTATTCACACTTGCTTGGCAATGGCTGTTGCTTGGTCTGGTTCATACACCACTCTGGTTGCCATTTCAGTTGTTTCACGGTTTGCTCAATACATTCCAACCTGCTTAGCAGTCTTGGTATTTAGAAAGACCAAGAAGGATCAAAAACGTTCCTTCAAGATCCCTGGTGGCTGGTTCATTCCAGTTCTCGCCGTGGTTGCTTCTGTATGGCTATTAGCCCACGCAACTGCAAAGCAATTAATCTTAGGCTTCGGTGCCTTGTTAATTATCTTGCCATTCTACTTCATTACTGGCCAAAACAAGCGTGATAAGGCCTTGAAAGAAAACAGTGGTAAATAAATACGTGAAAAGTATTTAAACAATATTTCATGAGGAATTGTCAAAGTCATTTGTGGCTTTTATAATTCCTCTTTTTTATTGTTCACATATTGAACAAAGTCCAACATTCCTGGTTAGCAAAGCTATACCAATCATGGATTTGGCAAACGTTTAGCAACCGATTGCACTACTTGTCAACTCTAATCATTTCCCGCTTTAATTAGACCCATTTCAGTTAAAAGAAATGTTTGTGCAAAGTTTCTCAAATAGTTTTAATATCGCTTTTCTTTCTGGTATAATAGGAACCGTAAAATGTATTTTATTAAGGAGTGTGACAACACAATGTCAGATAAGAAAGCGCAAATTGGTGTTGTAGGTCTTGCCGTTATGGGTAAGAACCTTGCATTGAACATCGAAAGTCGCGGTTTCACCGTTGGAGTATACAACCGTCACCGTAACCGGACTGATGAAATGATCCGTGACCACAGTGACAAGAATCTGGTCCCTAGTTACACAATTAAGGACTTTGTTGACTCCCTTGAAAAGCCACGTCGTATCCTGATGATGGTTAAGGCTGGTAAACCAACTGATGCTGTTATTGATGAATTATTACCATTACTTGACAAGGGTGATGTCCTTATCGACGGTGGTAACACCAACTTCCATGACACCATGGCTCGTAACGCTAAGTTAGACAAGTCTGGTATCAACTTTATCGGTATGGGTGTTTCCGGTGGTGAACTTGGTGCTCTCCACGGTCCTTCCCTGATGCCAGGTGGTCAAAAGGAAGCTTATGACTTAGTTGCCCCTATCCTAACTAAAATTGCTGCTAAGGCTGAAGAAGATGGCAAGCCATGTGTTGCCTACATCGGCCCTAATGGTGCTGGTCACTATGTCAAGATGGTTCACAACGGTATCGAATACGGTGATGAAGAATTAATTGACGAAAGTTACAACATCATGCGGAATGTTTTGAAGATGCCAGTTGATGACATTGCCAAGACCTTCGCTGAATGGAACAAGGGTGAATTAAGCAGCTACCTTGTTGACATCACAGCTGACATTCTTACTCGTAAGGATGACCTCGGTGATGACAAGAATGCTCCAATCGTTGATATGATTCTTGACCGTGGTGCTAACAAGGGTACTGGTAAGTGGAGTTCTGAAACTGCTCTTGATGGTGGTGCTCCACAATCAGTTATCACTGAAGCTGTTTACGCTCGTTACATCTCAATGATGAAGGACGAACGTGTTCAAGCAAGCAAGGAATTGCCTGAAGACGTTGATGCAATTTCCATTGACGATAAGAAAGAATTAGTTGAAAAGATTCGTCAAGCCCTCTACTTTGGTAAGGTTATGAGTTATGCTCAAGGATTCGAACAAATGCGGATCGACTCCGAACGTTACGGTTGGAACTTGAAGTATGGCGAATTAGCACAAATCTGGCGTGCAGGATGCATTATTCGTGCACAATTCTTACAAAACATCACTGATGCTTACACTAAGAACCCAGATCTCAAGAACCTCTTGTTCGATGATTACTTCAAAGATGTTGCTAAGAAGTATCAACGTGCAATTCGTGATGTTGTATCTCTTGCCGTTAAGGCTGGTGTACCAGTTCCTGCATTAAGTGCTGCTATTAGCTACTACGACTCATTCCGTGCAGAAGTGCTTCCTGCTAACTTGCTTCAAGCACAACGTGACTACTTCGGTGCTCACACTTACGAACGGACTGACCGTCCTGGTAACTTCCACTACAGCTGGTATGAAGAACAATAGTTAATAAAGAAGCGAACGCCACAATGGCGTTCCTTTTTTTGTACTTATTTTTGCCAAATTTAAAAAGGACTTAATGGACGTGAAGTGAACCCTATAAGTTGGACACTTTAATTTAGGCAACTTTTTCTAAGGCAAGATTCCGATATTCAATCGGCGTCTTGCCTTTTAGTTTGTGCCTTATGCGACATT
>NZ_JACJKU010000030.1 GCF_016901675.1 Limosilactobacillus coleohominis | reverse complement strand
TCCTTTCATATAGGTTTGATTCACTTAATATGATACCTGATGTCACGCCGAATGGCGTTTTTGCATTTACCACCAATTAGGTGGCTAACTTCATTCTATAATCCACCAAGCTAAAATATTTAAAAATTATCAAAGGAGAAATAAACTTGAAAAAATTACGAATGATTAGCGGATTATTGTTGTTCGCTTTGATGATTACGGTAAGCTTTGGTTTTACCAAGCGGAACCAAAACCAATGGGTTAATTCCAAGACACCAACCATTTTTGTCCATGGCTACGGGAGCAGTTATAATGCTGAAAAATACATGGTCAACCACGCTCGCAAAGCTGGTGTGACATCGACCGTTGTATTAGCCCGGGTTGATAAAAATGGCTCAGTTAAGCTTAGCGGACCATCAATTAAAAATAAACGGAACCCAATTGTGGAAGTCAATTTAGCCAATAATAAGCAGGTTGATATGAATGAAGGGGCTCGATACATCAACAATGTAGTCCTCGCTTTACAAAAACGAGACGGGATTAAGAGCTATAACTTCGTTGCTCACTCTATGGGGAACATGGATGTCTTTGCATACCTTTCCAAGTATGGATCACAATCCAACGCACCAGAGCTTAAAAAGCAAGTTGTCTTAGCTGGTGGCGGTCTTGGCGGATGGGGAAATGATAATCGGATGTCCTCAAGTATGAAAGATTTGATGGGACAACTGAAGGATAATTATCCTCATGCAAAAGTGCTCAACATTGCTGGTAATTCAGGTCAGGGAACTGATGGGCGAGTACCTAATTCAGCATCTAGAAGTGTAAAAGCAATGCTGGGTGATCGGCCACAAAGTTATCGTTATGTTTTATACGAAGGTAGTCAGTATACTCACAGTAATTTGCATGAAAATGCGAAGGTTGCAAATAGAATTAACCAGTTCCTTTGGGGCAAGTAAGATCATTTGAGTTTAATGGAGCCTAGCGTTCGGGTACCGAGCGTTAGGCTCCATTTTTATAATGTGGTTTTAGTCATTAATTCAAATTTTTAATACATTTTGTTGCTTATCAACAAGATGTAGTTATAATGTTGATAAGCAACGAAAATAAAAAGGATGATGAAAATGACCACTTTATTAGTAATTCAAGCCCACCCTCACACAAGTAACAGCCTCTCTTTAACTGTTGGTCAGGAGTTTATCAAAGCCTATCAGATGGCTCATCCTAATGACCAAGTAATAATCCGTGACCTCTATGATAAGGATGGAGTGCCACCACTGAACGATGTCACCATGGAAGCCTGGCGTAAGCAAAAATTTGAAGAACCAATGACAACGGAAGAACAGGATCTCCTAAAGCGCCATGCTGAATGGTTAGAAGAATTCATTACAGCGGATAAATATGTATTTATTAATCCAATGTACAATCATTTCTTACCTGCCGAAATGAAACAATATCTAGATCTTACTGCAGTGGCACACAAAACTTTCAAATATACTTCTGATGGTCCGGTAGGATTATTGACCGGCAAGAAGTCCTTACACATTCAGGCTTCAGGTAGTGAATACCATAAGGGAGGCAAATGGAGCACCATTTCTTTCCTAATCAAAAAGGCGTTAGGAATTAAAAGTAAACAAAGTTCAGCTCTGATGGATTTAGGTGATACTTATTTAACTAGTATGTTGAAGTTCTATGGTGTTACCGATATTGAAAAGCTATTTATTGAAGGAGCAGATGCTCATCGTGATCAACGCCAGAACATTTTAAATCAGGCTCTGGTACAAGCTAGATCGATGGCACAAAGCTTCTGATATAATGGAGCTATTAAGAAACAGCGAGGCTTAAAAGATGGACGAGCAGGTAATTAATACAATTAGTCAGACCATTAGTAAGATTAGGGCACAACATGGTAACGTACATGGTTCGCAGGAACAACAATGGATGGAAAAACACGTGACGGACCTCAAATTAAAAGAGGTAGTTCCTAAGTTATCAATTATTGCATTCCATATTCTTTCAGCAATTGAAGATGATGAACAAACTGGAATTCAAATTGCTAAAAAGTTGAACGTCACCCGAGGCGGAGTAACGCGCGCTGCGAAAAAGCTAATTCAGTATGACTTGGTGCGTACTAATCAGCATCCGGATGACAAAAAGAAAATTTACTATTCATTGACTGAAAGCGGCCGAGCGTTAGCATTACTGCATGATCAATTACACAAAACGATCCAGTCGACACTCGTTAACCAATTAACTGCCAAGTATTCACAAGATGAATTACAGACGGTTTCCCATTTTTTAACTGACTTATACCGCTTAGAAGGGGAACTTTAAAATAACGAGAACACACAAAAACCGGTGAACAGCCCATTTGGACTTAATCACCGGTTTTATTTAGTCATTGGCTGCGAGCCAATTTGCTAAAACATTTTGGTAATTTTCTGGTTGTTCAACAAATGACATGTGACGAGCACCAGCAAAAAGTACCCACTTGGCATTAGGTAGTGCGTCATACATTGTTTTAGCAACCAACGGCGTACAAAGGTCGTTGGTACCACTAGTAATTAATGTCGGAACGTACATATGGTGCAGTTTATCAGTATATTCATAATTGCCCAGGTTACCTTGCGGAGTGTACTCGTTTGGACCCCAGGCAGTGTTATAGGCAAGTGTTCCGACACGTTTAGGACGCGTTAGACATTCTGGTGCGCTTTTTGAATAAGGAGCATGGCTATGTAATGCCATGAAATGGTCATTTGCTCGCAGGTAATCATCTCCAGAAAAATCATTTTGGTGTTCAGCATTTTCAATCGCCGTTTGCTCGTCTTGAGGTAATTGTTTAATTAATCGATGGTTCTCTTTGCTCCAAAGTTTCGCAGAAGAGAGGGTGCTGGCAAAAGTTGCGCTCTTAATTCCTGCAGGCATTTCATCACAAAGGTAAATAATTTCCAGCATGCCACCCCATGATTGTCCCAATAAATGGACCCGGTCTAAATGAAGATAATCGCGTAATGCTTTCAGTTCCTCAACCCAGGTATTGGCATTATAAACACTTGGGTCATCTGGGATTGATGATTGACCACAACCAATTTGATCGTACATAACTAATTGTCGACCAGTGCGTTTAGCAAAGTCATCAAAAATTTCAAAGTAGTTATGAGTTGATCCTGGACCGCCATGCAACATCAAGAGCGGTGCTTTATTACTTTTTTGCCCGACAATTCGATAATAAGTTTGGTAACCATGAAACGGCATGAACCCTTCTTGGACTTGTACCATGAGGAACCTTCCTTTCAGTAGTAAATGTTACTTTTATTATAGTCGTTGTCTAATAATCACTGCAATAAATTGTGAAAGCGTACGCAATGTCATATAATTAACATGTACAGAACACTACATAAGGAGGTCGTATTTATGCCATGTACAACTTTATTAGCGGGTAAAAAGGCGACAGTCGATGGCTCAACGATGATTGCGAGAAATGAAGACTATGGACACGCACTAAACCCGAAGCGATTTGTGGTTGTGAAACCAGCAGATCAACCGAAAGAATATCAATCCATTACCACGAAGTGCAAAGTAGACCTTCCTGATAATCCAATGCAATACACTGCCTTACCAGAAAATGATACTAAAATTAAAACAATGGGTGAATGGGCCGAAGGTGGAATTAACTCTGCTAACGTTACCATGTCAGCAACCGAAACTAGTACTACAAACTCACGAGTTTTAGGAGTAGATCCACTGGTTAAGAAGGGAATTGGTGAAGAAGATTTTGTCACCATTATACTTCCATATATCCATTCTGCTCGTGAAGGGGTTCAATTACTTGGTAACTATTTAGCTAAGTATGGAACCTATGAATCTAACGGGGTAATTTTCTCCGACAAGGACGAAATTTGGTACATGGAAACCATTGGGGGTCACCACTGGGCTGCTAAGCGGGTTCCCGATGATTGCTATGTTGTTGCTCCAAACTGGTTTACCATTACTGATTTTGAATTCAATACTGATGACACAATGGCATCAGATGATTTGGAACAAATGATTAATGATCATCACATGAACGTGGATGGTGGAGATACATACAATCTCCGGCACATTTTTGGTAGCCATCTGGATTCCGATTATGAATACAACGTTCCACGGGAATGGTACATTCAAAAACTGTTTAACCCATCTGATGAAGAACCAGTTGATAATATTGACTTACCATTTGCACGGAAGCCTGAACACAAGCTAACACTTGAAGACTTCAAGTACGCTTTGAGTTCTCACTATCAACGGACACCATATGACATCTACAATGAAGACAGCACGGATGCAGAACGGCACCAATTCCGTCCAGTAGGGATTCAACGTAACCAAGAAATCCACGTTCTACAAATTCGGAATGATGTTCCTGAAAAGATTGCCGGAATCTGCTGGATTGCCTTTGGACCAAACCCATACAATGCGATTGCACCATTCTATGCCAACGTTAACGATACTCCAGCTACTTACCGTGATACCGCAGAAAAATTTGATATTACCAAGATGTACTGGATTTCACACGTGATTGCAACCATCGGTGATGATCACCACCGTCGTTACAATATGACAATTGAAGAAATGCAACGGAGTACAGTGGCCCAAGGTCGTCATATCTTATTAGAAACTGACCCAGTTGCTGAATCACTTGATGGCAGCGAACTGCAAGCAAAGCTTGAAGAAGCCAACAATAAGATTGCGGATGCTGCTTACCAAGCTGCCATGAAGTGCCTTGGCGACATGGTAAAGAATGGAACATTACAAATTCAATTGAATCACTAATCATGAACAGAAGCGCCGACTGAAAAGGCGCTTTTATTTTGCACTCAATAACTTCTTAAAGTCTTCGCAAAACCTTGTAATAACTTTTTGGTCAAAATTAGTCAAAAGGTATTAACATTTTGAAAAAAAGGACTATAACAGAAGGTGAAAAGAGGTCAATCATTATGGAAATTCAAAATGAAACAATTCAAAACATGAAGAAGTATGATTTTGATGTTACGGATAATGATGACAAGCAAGTTGATCTAACCAAGATTAACGCCGAGCCAAAGGATGAACAATTTGACTTACGGATTAAGAATCACATTGTTCAAGACAATATGACGGAAGACCAAATTGTGAACTCCGTAAATGATTTGTTTGCTTCAGCAGCATAAAGTTTAATGAACCGAAAGGGTTAGAATGCTGGTAATTAAAATCCCCTTAGAGCTAATTTTTAACTCTAAGGGGATTTCTTGTGAGTAAAATTAAGAATAAATTACCCTTTTTCACCACGGGATTGGCGATCCATATTTTCTATAACAATATCAAAAATATCACCTAAACTGGCAAGGTAATCAATAACTTTACCGGGATAATCTGTGTGGTAATGGACTTTCATTAATTCACTGTCACCACCTACGATTAGTGAATTACCAACAAATTTTTCGGTAATTTCTTTACGTAGTTCACTTTCAGAAAGGGAAATCCCTTCAATTAATGCTTGTGTGTCAAATTGGTATTGTTCCATTAAATAACCTCCAAGTATGCATATCATTATTGCACTTATTTAGGTAAAACAAAGTTTACTGATAAAAAGGAAGTGAATATTGTGCAATCAGTATACAATGAAAATATGATTATGTACAAACATTTATGGAACTTAATATTGTCTAGTTTCTGAACAGTTAGGGTGAAAGATCTTTCAGAAGAGTTCATCGCCCATTTGAGAATGTGGTATATTATTAAGTAACATTAACGATAAGTGAGGGATTATTATGAGTAAGTATGTTGTAGAACTTAGTGCTGAAGACTTACAAATGTTGAAGGATTGTCATTCTAAGAATCCTTCCATTATGAAGTCATTAAATGACGCTAAGAAAGAAGACTAAATTATAGATTATAAAAGAAGCTGCATTAAATACCGATTGAGGATGTCGATATTTAATGCAGCTTTTTTATTTTTGCCTCAAAGATTTAGGGACCACTCGCCAAATCGTAATCAAGATCATGACAACGAAAATGAAGAGCATGATGAACGCATGTTGCGTACCAATAGCGGTGGCATTAGCACCTGATCCTCCGCGTTGACTAAGAGCAACGATCATCGCAGTGAGGGATGTCCCTAATGAACCAGCAAATTGCTGGAGAGTATTTAAAAAGGCATTTCCCTGAGTTTGTTGATGATGTGGAAGTGAGGCCAATGCACTTGTCATGATTGTTCCCATCATACATCCCATTCCAACCATGTAGAAGATATAAACGAACATAATACTCTGGTTGCTCATCCGGAGGGTAATGGTTGTGAAAATAATGATTGACAAAGCCATTAATCCGGCACCGGTCATCACGGGTTTACGAGGGCCCAACTTATCCAAGAGTCTTCCGCCAATAGGTGCAAAGATTGCTCCGCCAATACCAGCCGGCATGACAACGAGACCAGCAGTTAAAGCAGTATTACCGTTTACCAGTTGAATATAATTTGGTAGAAGAAAAGCGAATCCGAGTGAACACATTTGAGTCAAAAAGAATATTAAAACGTGTCCTGCAAAACGGTGGTTTGTAAATAACCGGAAATCTAAGATTGGTGTTTCCAAATGCAGTGAGCGAATAATTAGTAGCACCATGGCAATTAGTCCCATGAGGATAGCACCGCCAACTTGCCAGCTCATCACTGAAACGGCAGACAAATTACTGAACCCGTATACCATTCCGCTGAATGTAATGGCAATGAGTATGCAACTAATGAAGTCCAACGAAACCTGACGTAATGGGGATTTCTGCTGAATTCCCCAAATTCCTAGAAATAATGAAATAAGGAGAAAAGGAAGTAGGATGATGAAGATCCAGCGCCAACCGAGACTAGTGGTGATGATTCCACCGAGAGTTGGACCGATTGCTGGGGCAATCCCAGTAATAAGGTTTCCAAAGCCCATCATCATCCCCAATTTTGATTTGGGAATCTGTTCCATAATGATGTTAAACATTAACGGTAATGAAATACCAGTACCAATCCCTTGAATGGCTCGCCCCAGTAGAAGAACCCAGAAGCTGGGTGCAGTGCTATCAATAACGACCCCACAAATGAATAAGGAGATTGCCGTGATAAAAAGAGTTTTGGTTTTAAATTTTGCTTTTAGGATGGCTGATAGTGGGACAATAATTGCGACAATTAACAGGTAAATTGAGGTCATCCATTGGACAATGTTAGTTGTAACACCGAATTGGTGCATTAACTTTGGGAAAGCAATGTTCATGGATGTTTCTACAATAACGCCACAAAATGACATTAAACCGGTGGCTACAATGGCAGCAATGGTTTTATTTGAAATTGTTTCAGGCTGACTATTCATGGTCGATCCTCCTTAATGCTTCCAATACTTTTACCACAGTTTCTAATTCAGCGGACGTGAATTGTTGACGGAGCTGTTTTTGATGTTGGTTAATGTAATCATTAATAACCGGAATGAGTGCGACCGCCTGCTCGGTCAGTTGAACATCTCTTATTCGGCGGTCTTGAGAATTAGTTTGTCGAACAATTAGTCGACGTTTTTCCATTCGTTGGAGAATGATGGTGGTGGTTGAACGCTGGATATTGAATTCATTTTCTAGAGCTTTTTGTGGAGCACGGTGCTCTGGACAGCGGCTCAGGTAATCAATCATTGACATCTGGACACCTGTAAGATCATACTTTTTCGCAAATTGGTTCATTTGCCGATTTAAAGTAATATCTGTCTGTTTAACCAATTTACCAATATCGGGAATATTCAAATTTAACAGCTCCTCAAAGGTAATTATCGGTCTAGATTATAATTAAGAATTTGTTAGCTGTCAAACAATCATTGAACATCATTAGAACTTCAATGATATAATAATAATTACTGGGAGGTGGACGAGATGAACAAATACTTAGTATTGCAAAAGGTGCTGGAACGGGGCAGTTTTACCAAAGCTGCAGCAGAGCTTGGCTATACCCAATCTTCAGTTAGCCAGTTAGTGGCTTCATTGGAGGATGAGTTAGGAATCAAAATGCTGATTCGTTCGCGAAACGGGATTCGGCTTACCGCTGAAGGACAACGGATTTGGCCGAGTATTGAAAGAATGCTGAATGATTATGAAATGCTAGAACAAAAGGTCGCAGAAGTTAAGGGCTTAAAGGACGGCAAGATCCGGATTGGTGCTATTTCTAGCATTACCAGTCATTGGTTGCCACAGTTGATTAGTAATTTCAAACAAAACTATCCCGATGTTGAATTCGTGATGTACCAAGGGGATTACGATTCGATCCCGCAGTGGATTAAAGAAGGGGTAGTGGATATCGGATTTACTACGCCGCGACAAAGTAATGGATTAACAGTAGTGCCTTTAAAAAAGGTGAAATGCAGGCGATTATTCCAGAGAACCATCCGTTAGCAAAACAACCAGGAAAACCATTACCATTATCCGCATTGGCTGATCAACCATTGATTTTATTGGAAGAGGGAACTTATAGCGAACCGCTAGCGGCGTTTGACCGAGCAGGAGTTAAACCAAAAGTGGAATATCGAATTCATGATGATTACACAATTATGAATATGGTCGAAAAAGGCTTAGGAATCAGCATTTTAGCCAACTTGGTTTTACTACGGATGCCATTTCATTTTGTTCGTCGACCACTGAAACCACGTATTATGAGAGAAATCGGGGTAGCTTTTAAAAGTCGTCAGGAACTGCCACTCGTTTGTCAGAAGTTCGTTGACGAGATTATTAGTCAACGGGATCAATTACCTTAATTTTTTGTTCTTTATATTAGAAAAACTGATTTTACCATTACTATTATTTGTTTTACTGATAAAACATGTACCACTATAATTAAACTCAACAAAGGGAGATGGTAATGATGAAAATGTACGTAGCAGATGCCTTTACTGACCAGCTGTTTCATGGTAACCCAGCAGCGGTTTGCTTTGTTGATCGTTGGCCCCGGGAAGAATTAATGATGAAAATTGCAATGGGAAATCGTTTTTCTGAAACTGCCTTTGCAATTCGCCGTACCGCTAGCCAGTATGACCTAAGGTGGTTCACCCCTGGTGGTGAAATTGGTCTTTGTGGCCATGCAACGCTAGCAACAGCCTTCATTATTTTTCAAACGGCTGCTCCTGAAGATACGGATACAATTACTTTTACCACAACCAAAAGTGGCCAATTAACGGTTACTAAAATTGATGATCGTTATGAAATGAGTTTTCCTTCTTACCAGTTGCAAAAGATCGCGGTCACTGATGAAATGGCTACGGCATTTGGTGAGCGTCCACTAGAAGCTTACCTGGGACGTGATTTACTGTGTGTCTTTGACGATCCAGAAAAAGTAGTGGCGATGAAGCCTAATCAAAAACGTTTAGCCCAACTTCCCGGACTATTGCAAAATGTTACTGCTCCTGGCAAGCAATATGATTGTGTTTCACGTTCATTTGCTCCAAAATTAAAGGTTCCAGAAGATCCTGTATGCGGGAGCGGTCACTGCCACATTATCCCTTATTGGGCGAAACGACTTGGCAAAAATCAGTTAGTCGCATATCAAGCGTCACAACGTGGTGGTGTTTTATATTGCACTTATGAAGGTGAACGTACCAAGTTAGCTGGAAAGGCAGTTCTTTATTCAAGTGGACAGTTGCATTTAAATGAAGATGATTAAATCAAATTAACCTTTACTTTCTTCTGGTAAATACGGTAAAGTAATGGTAGTAGAAATGAATTCGAAGAGCTATAGCAGAGCTAACCACTGCTATGGCTTTTTATTTGCTGGAGGGATTTTTTTGACAACAACACAACGAGTCAGTGGTAAAACATATGGGGGGATTTTTTCAGTTGCACTCTTAAGTTTCATCGGAATACTAACAGAGACTGCAACTAACGTTACTTACCCAGAACTGTCACGGGTTTTCAATATTTCGTTGGATACTACTCAATGGATTACGGCTGGTTACTTGCTGATGGTTACTATCATAATGGGAACGACGTCTTTCTTGTTAAAGCGAGTACCGATTAAACGTCTTCAGTTTGTGGCGGTAGCTGCCTTTATTATTGGTGACATCATCTGTGCAACATCCATGAATTTTCCCGTGTTATTGTTTGGACGGTTTATTCAAGCAGCGGCGACAGGACTTTCAACGCCTATGATGTTCCAATTAATCTTCACTCAAATTCCTCGTCATAAACTAGGTTCCATGACGGGAGTAGCTGCAATGATTATTTCTTTTGCACCGGCGTTAGGGCCTACTTATGGTGGAATTGTTGCCACTAACATGTCATGGCGGATGATCTTTTGGCTTATCTTGCCGCTGGCACTGATTTCGTTACTACTAGGGCAGTGGCTTATTACCAATATTCCACTCACGGAATCGAAACCGTTTAGTACTGCTAGCTTTGTTCTATTGGCCCTTTCAATGACGGTCTGGATTTATTCACTATCAGTAATCGGTAAGAGCGGCTTCGGGTTACGCTTTTGGAGCTGCCTGATTATCTCACTAATCCTTTTTGCATGCTTTGTGAAAGTCAATGTTAGTGGGACAACAGAATTAGTCGATTTAAGCATTTTCCACCACTTACCTGTAGCCTTGAATGGTTGGAATTACTTTAACCAACAATTTGTTAATATTGGAATTTCATTGGTTATTCCTGTGTACGCTCAATACACATTACATGCCTCAGCGTTTATTTCAGGACTGATTTTATTACCTGGTGCAATCTGTGGAGCGATTATTTCGCCATTCGCTGGTCACTTGGCAGACCGCTATGGATTCCGCTTCCCAGTGATGCTGGGGAATACGCTATTTGTCATTGGTGGTTTATCATTTTGGGTTTTGCAAAAACACCTGACACCATGGTTAATGATGGTATTATTTATCATTCTGCGGAGTGGGTTTAACTTTGCATTTTCCAACACCATTTCCAATGCCACGGTTAACGTGTCGGCTGAAAATGCTGCGGATGTTAGCTCGGTATTTAATATGATTCAGCAATTTGCTGGTGCTACTGGAGTAGTTTTTCTCGCCTCGCTAATGGCAATTTTTCAAAATCATGGAACCGGGTCAATGGCTACCAGAACATACGCTGGTGGACGATTAGACTTTATTATGACCGTAGTTCTAACGATTATGACACTGGTAATTTCAATGGCTAACTACCATTACCAAGCAAAAAACAAGCAATAAATTATACGGCAAGCTAAAAGTCAAAGGAGACTACTGGCTTGCTGTTTTTATATTCATTTTTTCTATGATTAACCATAAAAAATTAGTATTTAACATCAATTCCCCGGATTAGTATAATTAAGAAAAGCGATGAGAAGAGAATACGAGGGGAGTGTTGCCAATGAAAAAACGTTTTGGTTGGTGGACTTTGATTGTCATTTTAGTGCTGGTTATTGGTGGCTTTGGGTGGAGATCAATCCATCGGGCACAAGCAGCTAAAAAATATGTTGACTCAACGACACCAACAATATTTGTTCATGGTTGGGGTAGTAGTTACCGTGCTGAACGGCAAATGGCTAATTATGCTAAAGAACAAGGTGTTACAAATACCATTGTTTGGGTGAATGTGGCTAAGTCAGGCAAGGTAACGTGGCACGGAACAATTAAAAAGGGTGCTAAGAACCCCATCATTGAAGTCAACCTTGCCGACAATAAGAGTTTAAGTGGGCGCGAAAGTGATGTTGCGAGCGCTTATAGCAAGAGTAGCGACTATGTCAAAGATGTCGTTGACTCGATGCAAAGTAAGTACCACTTTAAATCTATGAACCTGGTTGGTCACTCGATGGGGAATTTGCAGATTGCTTATTACATTATGAATAATGCTAATGATCCTAAGATGCCAACGTTGAAACACCAAGTGGCAATTGCCGGTCACTTTAATGGTTTAACGATGGAACCGGGTGTTAAAGGTATTACTGTTAATAAGCAAACTGGTGAACCAAGTAAGATGCTTCCCGAATACAAAGGATTGCTGAACTTACGGAACGTTTACCCAACTAGTGCGCGGGTACTGAACATTTATGGTGATTTGCAAGACGGTAGTCATTCTGATAGCCAAGTGCCAGTGAACGCAGCGAAAGCCTATAAGTATCTAGTTGCTGGACGTGCTAAGTCATACCAAGAAAAGCAAATTAATGGTAAGATGGCTCAACACAGTAAGCTGCATGAAAACAAACAAGTTGATCGTCTACTGGTAGACTTCTTGTGGGCGAAATAAAGAAAGGAAGAACGATTTATGAAAAACGCAATTTTAGCTAAAGCAGGCGAAATGAAGATTGTTGAAAGTGACAAGCCAACAATTCAAAAACCAGACGATGTGATTTTAAAGGTGGTTCGGGCTTGTGTTTGTGGTTCTGATTTATGGAACTTCCGCGGAATTAACAAAGTTGAACCAAATTCTGAAAACTCCGGTCATGAAGCATTAGGAATTGTAGAAGAAGTTGGTGACGACATTACAACTGTTAAACCAGGTGATTTCGTAATCGCACCATTTACTCATGGTTGTGGTCATTGTGCTGCATGTTTAGCTGGTTTTGATGGTGTTTGCCAAGACCACACTGATAACTTCTCTAGTGGAACCCAAGCAGAATACATTCGTTTCCAACATGGTCAATGGGCATTAGTAAAGGTACCAGGCAAGCCAAGTGACTACAGTGAAGGCATGCTGAAGTCATTATTGACACTTGCTGACGTCATGGCAACTGGTTACCATGCTGCACGGGTAGCAAACGTAAAGCCTGGTGACACCGTTGTTGTCATGGGTGACGGGGCCGTTGGTTTATCTGCAATTATTGCCGCTAAGCTCCGTGGTGCTAGTCAAATCATTTCAACTAGTCGTCACGAAGATCGTCATCAATTAGCCGTTGAATTTGGTGCAACTGACAATGTTGCTGAACGTGGTGACGATGCAGTAAAGGCTATTATGGACTTGACTCATGGAAACGGTGCTGACGCTGTTCTTGAATGTGTAGGGACTGAACAATCCACCGACACTGCAATGAAGGTTGCACGTCCGGGTGCAATCGTTGGTCGGGTTGGTTTGCCACACGCTCCAGCAATGGACATGACTACACCGTTCTACACCAATACAGCGATTGCCGGTGGCCCAGCTTCAGTTACTACTTACGACAAGCAAGTATTATTGAAGGCGGTCTTGGATGGTAAGATTAACCCAGGAAAAGTCTTTACCAAGACCTTTACCTTGGATCAAATCAACGACGCCTACCAAGAAATGGCTGACCGTAAGGTAATCAAGTCATAGATCAAAGTAAGTGACTAATAGAAGTTTATGATTAAGGGGCTCTCAGGGTGCAAAATCACCCTGGGGGCCTTTTTGAGATGGTCATAAAATAATTCATCAGGATGGATGATCGATAATTGCCTTTTCTTTGATTTACGTGTATTCTGAAAAATGCATTATTTTATTAGGGAGAAAAATTTTGAGTCGAAAACGAAAGTTTATTTTATCAATCATGATTCTGGGAACCTTTTTTGGGATTATGTGTTCCACGATGATGAATATTGCGCTGCCCATTTTAATGAGGGACTTTAATTTATCATCGGCAAGGGTTCAATGGGTAAGCAACGGTTATATGTTGGTCAATGCATTGATGATTCCGGTAAGTGCATATTTAATAAAGAAATATTGTTACCGTAACTTATTCATCATCTTCACCGCGATTTTTGGTATCGGAACCATTATCGGTGCTATTGCGCCAACATTTCAGGTGATCGTGTTAGGAAGAATGATTCAGGCGATCGGCTCTGGAATTATGATGCCATTAGTGAATGTTATGGCAATGAAGTATGCGGCTGATGGTCACCAAGGAGAGGTAATGGGAATTGTTGGGCTCGCCTTTAACTTTTCACCAATTATTGGGCCATCAGTAGCTGGGCTAATCTTGGACTTCTTTAGTTGGCGGTACCTATTCATCCTCGTGTTGCCGTTTATTGCGATCACATTAATCCTCTCCTGGATTGAAATGCCCCACTTGGCTACTAAGGAAAACCCTCAATTTAACGTCACTGGTTTAATCACTTGTAGTATTTCACTCTGGTTCTTATTAAATGGTTTCTCAAACTTTGGTAGTTTGCCATTTCTTAGCTTTGGAGTTGCTGGTGCATTGTTTATTGGGTTGCTCTTTCTTATTATATTTGTTGGTACGCAATGGCACAGCAAGCACCCATATGTTAACCTGCGAATCTTTCGCCACACCCAATTTACGTTAGCCATTATGGTAAATTGCTTACTAGTTTCGACGATGTATGGGAACACGATTTTACTGCCTTTGTTAGTTCAAAATGTAATGCACCAGAGTGCCTTTGTTTCTGGTTTAGTAATCTTGCCAGGGGCACTTTCTACAGGTTTGTTATCGCCAATTAGTGGACGCCTTTTTGATAAGTATCCAATCCGTTGGATGGTCACGTATGGTTTAATTGTGGACTTAATTGGAACAGCGATGCAGGCCTTTATTGGTGTTCATAGTGGTGCCATATTTGCCGCCTTCTGGCAGTGGGTCCGTCAATTTGGAATTGTGATGTTACTGATTCCATTGCAAACCGAGGCTTTAGCAATTTTGCCAAAGAACCAGTTACCTGATGGGGTAGCGATGTTTAATACGACTCGTCAGGTAGCAGCCAGTTTTGGAATGGCGTTTGTGGTTGCCATGGTCAACTTAACTGACAACCATTACCACGTTGGGACGTCTGCAGTCGGGATCCAAGTTGGGTTTATTACGTGTTTTGCTATTTTATGCTTTGCCTTAGTAATTGCCCAGTTTTTCCACACTAATCGGAAGGAATTTCAACATCAAACTAATTAAAAAAAGCAGCCAAACGATTGATACGTTTGGCTGCTCTTTCTTTGAATCACTAATAATTATCTTTGAATTGGTAAATTAATTTTACTGAAAGCCTTGAGTAAAGCAAGGACAATTAAGCTTTCAATTGGCCAAGAAATAATTTCTTTTGGTAGCCGGATTGCTAACAGGGCCATGAAGCTTTGACCAGTGGAGTGGCTGCTTAAACTCATGACATAGATCCACAATGTGTTGAAAAAGACATTAGTTACAGCGATTTGGCACAGTTCGTAAATGAAAATTCGTTGCCAAGTGACACGTTGGTTGTATAAGAACAAACCAGCAATTACTCCAGTGATAAATGCAGAGAATGTGTATCCTGGAAAGAACATTCCGCCACCGGTATTGAGGATCGTGTTACTAATCAGATCGTTCACAATCATTACCATTCCGCCTAGCCAAGGGCCTAAGCAATAACCGACTAACGCGGTAGCGATAAAACCAAGACTAACTTTTAGGACCGTAGGATTACCTACTGACATTTTTCCTAAAATCACCTCAAGGGCGGTTAGCATAGCGGCAAGTGTTAAATGACGAGTTGTCCATCGTGGACCAGAAAATGATAAAATTGACATGGTCAATAATCCTCCCTGAATTTTGATTTGTTAGGGAACACATTGACAAATTGTCGAGTGGTGAATGCGGACAACCAAGGTGGCGTTTGCCTTCTTCCACCGTTCACATTCCGTTCCGGTGGACAGTAACCCAGGAGGTCCTACCCCAACACCCGTTAATATATCTTATTTCCAAATATTATGCAATAGCATTTCTATATAATTAAGTTATTCACAAACTATAATTCATATATTCTTTATGAAAGTTCGGAAAGGAACCAAGATGCAAATTATTATATCACCAGCGCGTCGAATGAAAACGGACACAGATTCATTGCCAGCCAGTCAATTGCCAATGTATCTGGATAAGACCCAGCAGATATTGGATTATTTACGAAGCTTGTCATATTCAGAAATTCATCAGTTGTGGTGGAATTGTAGTGAAAAAATAGCTCGTCCAAACTATGAATGGGTTCACCAAATGCAACTGAAGCAAAATTTAACACCCGCAATCATCGCCTTTACAGGTCTGCAGTACCAATATATGGCACCAGATGTCTTTACCGATGATGAACTAGCGTACGTACAGGATCATTTAAAAATCATGTCTGGATTTTATGGAATGCTTCGCCCGTTTGACGGTATTGTACAGTACCGCTTAGGAATGGGAGATCGGGCAAAAGTTGCTGGTACTAAAAATCTATATCAATTCTGGGGGTCGCAGTTGGCCGATGACTTGTACCACAATAATGACATTGTTTTAAATCTGGCTTCACAAGAATATAGTAAAGCAATTCAACCGTACGTTAACGGCCAGCGTCAGTTTATAACCTGTCGTTTTGTTGAAATGATTGATGGTAAGCCCAAACAAAAGGCTACGCTGGCAAAAATGGCACGGGGGAATATGGTACGATACTTAGCTGCTCAGCAAGCGGCTACGTTAGACCAAGTCAAACAATTTGCGATTGGGTACCATTATGTTGCGGATTTGTCGACACCAACATTATTCACATTTTTGAAAGACGTCCGATCTTCGTCAGATTTTGATAATTAAAGCTGTTTTTAAACGAAAACGCTTTATACTAATAGTATGAAAAAAATAAAGGAGCATTATAAATTATGAGCGGCAACTACAGAAGTGTTTTCGACATTATTGGCCCAGTAATGGTTGGACCATCAAGCTCACACACTGCTGGAGCCGTTGCAATCGGCAAAGCAGCACGTTCAATTTTTCAAGAAGTTCCAAAAAAAGTAACGGTTCATTATTACGAATCATTTGCCAAAACCCATCGTGGTCATGGGACCGACTTTGCAATTGCAGCTGGGATTATGGGATTTCCGCCTGATGATGCCCGTGTTCCAATGGCACCTGAGTTGGCCAAAAAAGCCGGAATTGATATTCGCTTTGTCGAAGAGGAAGGCCCCAGCCCAATTAACCACCCGAATACTGCCATTTTGGATTTATCTGATGGCGATCAGCATAATACTCAAGTGGGTGGTTGCTCGGTAGGTGGCGGTGCCATTGAAATTCGTTCTATTAAAGTTCAGGGAGTAGAACTACATCCGAGCGGACCGCTACCAATTGTGCTTTACTTGGATCGCGATAAAAATAAACCGTTAATTAAGGGCTTAGCTAAAATGCTTGATGAGAGTGCTAAGCTCAAGAAACAGCAAACTAAGTTGGTACATGATGGTGAACTATACGAATTTGACATGTTAAAGTATTTAAAGCCAAAACAAATTGCTGAATTGAAAGAAAAATTCAAGGGCATTGTCTGTTTAAAGTAGAGGGTTAGTCATGTTTGATAGTATTAAAGAATTAGTGGAAACTGCAACGAAGAGTGGCAAACCACTATCAGAATTAATTATTGATGCTGAAGTGAAGAGTTCGGGAGTCTCTCGTGAAGAAGTATGGGAAAAAATGAAGCGTAATCTTAATACGATGCGTCAAGCGGTCACCAAGGGTGAAACTGGAGAGGGAGTACATTCCCCAACAGGATTGACCGGTGGCGAAGCTATTAAGATTCGCGAATATCGAAAAAAGCATCAGACCTTATCTGGAGATGCAATGATGGGGGCAGTACAAGCAGCTGTAGCAACAAATGAGGTGAACGCTGCACTGGGGGTCATCTGTGCAACTCCAACAGCTGGTTCATCAGGAACCTTACCTGGAGTAATTGAGTCTTTGCAAAACCGCCTTGATTTAGATGAAGAAGCACTAATTAGGTTTCTGTTTACTGCTGGTGGATTTGGATTAATTATTGCTAACCATGCTGGCATTGCAGGAGCAACCGGTGGCTGCCAAGCAGAAGTTGGCAGTGCTTCCGGTATGGGAGCAGCAGCTGCAGTAGAAGCAGCCGGTGGTACTCCGCAGCAAAGCGCTGAGGCATTATCAATTGCCATTAGTAATCTACTAGGGCTAGTTTGCGATCCTATTGCAGGATTAGTTGAAGTACCATGTGTTAAGCGCAACGCGATTGGAACTGCTAATGCATTGGTATCAGCGGACATGGCATTGGCAGGATGCGTTAGTAAAATTCCTGCTGATGAATGTATCATGGCTCTTGATAAAGTTGGTAAGCAGTTACCGTCGTCACTGCGTGAAACAGGGATTGGCGGTTTAGCAGGGACACCAACTGGACAGGCAATTAAAGCTAAAATTTTTGGCGAAGATGCTTAGGAGTAAAGCAATGAGAACGGCTGAAGAGATCAAAAACGATATTATTGCGAGACTGGCAACGGTCATTGATCCCGAATTTCAAATGGATGTTGTGAACATGGGTTTTGTAGAAACAATTGACCTGGATCAGGATGGCATTTGCTTAGTGGAATTAACACTAGAAATTTTAGGCTGTCCCTTAACTGGGATGCTTGCACAGATGGTGAAGGATGCTGTAATGAAAGTTCCTGAAGTAAAAAACGTAGATGTGGAATTTATCACTACACCACGATGGACGCGTGATCGGATGAGCGACTATGCGAAGGTTACTTTGGGAGTATACTAGGAGAATGTTAAAAGGGGACTAACGCTCGATCGTTAGTCCCCTTTTGTAGTACTGTGTACTTTTGATGACTGTGGGTTTTAAAACTGTTGTAATACCTGATCTAGTAGGCTAGTGGCTTGGACAGCGTCAGCTAAACGGATATTTTCATTAGCTCCGTGTGCACGTGAATTGGCATTACCGATGCCAAAACCCAGAACGGGAAGCTTCAGAAGGCGCCCAAAAGCATATGCGGGACCAGCCCCAAAACTATTTGGTACGTATTCAACTCTATCGTTACCGTAAGCTTTTTTAGCGGCTTGGCTTACTAACTGAACAAATGGGTGAGTAACATCGCTACGGTAGCCAGGTTGACCTACCAAATACTTAACTTTGACATCTTCAAATCCGTTTTTAATTAATTGCTGTTGAACCAGTTCAGGAATCCTGGTTGGTTCTTGACTAGGGGCTAAGCGGAAATCTAGTTTTGCAGATGCGTACCGTGGTAAAACAGTTTTAACACCTTCATCTTGATAAC
>NZ_JACJKU010000029.1 GCF_016901675.1 Limosilactobacillus coleohominis | reverse complement strand
CTTAATTGTTTAGGGTAACGACCTTAACTAATGCTTTTTCGCTATACATTAATTATGTGTCTAAATCCCTGCATTAACAATTAAGGAGGTCACTTCATATTATCTCCCTTTTGCTTTCTATTTATTAATGTTAATTGTCATCGTTACACTCTGAGCGACAGTTTGGTAAACCGTCGAAACATGTAACACAAAATCAACAAATTTTTGTTGCTCTTCTGGGCTCATTGAAGATTCAAAATGGAAGTTAATTGTCATCTGATCCACCACTGACTTACCATGTCCTAAATCCTTTGTGGTTGCCTGGGTGGTTAAATAAAAGTGGTGAACATCGTACTGTTTGCTTTTTACCACCATTCCCGCAGACATGGTAATACAAGAATTAACCGCCCCTGTTAAATATTCGACCGGATTAGGGCCAGCATCTGTACCATCCGCTTTAATGTCATCAGAAAAAAAGACATGACCACGTGCCTGGTTTTTCAACCGCCATTCTTCGGCTTGCAAATCAGTTTTTACTTCATATTCACTCATGGTTCATCCTCCTTTAAAATCGTAAACCCTTCGGGAAAAAGTTCTTCACAATCCCGTTTACCACTTTACCAAATCCAGTGGTGTGACCCTCACATACTAGTAAGTACCAACCATTAGGGGTACTTCGTTCAACGTTGAATGTATCACCATGAACATACTTTCTCCACTGCTCTTTGGTAATATCTAAGTGGTTGGTCATCTGTTCTGGTTGTAATGCTAAACCTAGTGCCAGTGCAGGTTCAAACCGATTTTTCTTAAACGTTCCTAAATGTAATCCAGGCGTTTGTACTTTTAAGGAACCCATATCAGGCATTCCATTTGGAACAGCAAAGAGTTGCTCACCAAATTTTACTAAATTATTAAACTCACATTTTGGCAAGTACTTTGTACTCCATTTTTCAAATAATTGCCGCTCATCCTTGGTTAATTGATTATTATTGGTACGACCTTTCTTCTTGTGCTTTTTCTTAACTGGTGTTACAGGCTGTTCTGTTAGTTGTAACTTCGCGATAAAATGCCCCTCACCCTTCATGTGGTGTGGAAAAAGTCGTACCGCTTTCTTCAACTCAGGATTTTGATCCGCCCATTCAGGACGTCCATCATCCATCTCAGGAATTTTTTCAACAGAAAGCATCCGCAAGGCCGGATATTCTTTCAATAACCAGGCAATATTTTGCTCATCTTCTTCTGGTGCAAAAGTACATGTGGAGTAGACTAGCACCCCACCTGCCTTTAACATTTTCAGAGCTGACTGAAGAATTTTTCTCTGCCGATTAGCACACTCAGCAGGATAATTTTCATTCCAGTACTCAATTCCTGCCGGTTCCTTTCTAAACATTCCTTCTCCAGAGCATGGTGCATCCACCAGAATTCGATCAAAGAAAGCTGGAAATTGCTTTTCTAAGGAATCTGGACGTTCGTTGAGAACAACTGTATTTTTGGTCCCCCACCGTTCAAGATTGGAAGCCAAGACTTGCGCTCTCTTTGCAAAAATTTCATTTGCAACTAACAGTCCTTGATCCTTCATTTTAGCAATCAAGTGCGTACTTTTCCCTCCCGGAGCAGCACAAAGGTCTAATACTTTCTCACCCGGTTGTGGATCAACGACTTCACCAACAAACATAGCTGAGGGTTCCTGACTATAGATCCACCCGGTCACATGGTCCAATGATTTTCCATTTACGGATCCATAATATCCAGTCGAAACATACGGCACTCGGCCAGATGATTGTTCAATGGTCGCCTGAGGTTGCCCATTTTTCAGCGGATTGCTCCGAAAACCGCTGGTACTTGGTTCATCAAATGATGCTAGAAAAGCATCCGCTTCGTCACCAAGAAGCCGGCGATATTTATTTTGAAAAGCTACTGGTAGATTCATTATCAATTGTCTCCCGTTTTCATTTTTTCTTATTTTACCATTTTCTTATGTATTGACGCGGATGGCTTGCTATTGGACGTGCATAATTTCCCACAAAAGTAAATTGAGCATTGCTGCTCTTCTGATTATCAGCAGCATTCACTGCATCTAGTGGAACTGGAACTGTCATTTGAGAATTATATGTATATGTTCCATTAGCGTAGTTAATTTGCACCCCGGGTTCAACATTAAATAGAAAAACATTAAAGTTAAGACGCCCATTCGTGGAAATTGCCTGAAGATTAATTCCTCGTGGAACTAATTCATTTCCTCTAAAAATTGGCGTTGCTTGATAAATAACGTGTTCACCCCGCTCAATAGCATGGCGGACTTTGGCTTCGTAGATCGTTTGAACTTCCTGGTTAACAAAGTCAGTCTCCGTAAATAAATTTTGGGGGGTTATCCTGGTCACCAATTTTGCTGGGTTGGTAACGTCCAGTCTGCGGATTAATCCCAGCAGTCAAAGAATACGCAATCAGATGACCACGGTTATAAACTAAATTCCCATCATAATTATCATGCCATCCTGCTGGCTGAGATTGCTGATCAGTCCGCAAAGAAGTGTCTGCATGATTATGTTGTTCTAGAAAGGCAGTATTCCCAAGTGAGGTTCTACCTAGATGGTCTAAATGATTGAAAATTACATAGTTAGACTGCCATGATTTGGGATTCAGTGTTGAACGTCCATGATTAACATAAACCAACACAGCTTCACCCGGTTAATAATTCAGTTGCGCCAAATGTTCACGTTGGTCATCAGTCAAACCGCCAATCACCTTAGCCGATCGGTGATCATTTTGAACAAAGTGATTTTTGAACTGAACCTGTTCATAGTATTTCTGACCTGCCATGAGGCCTTGGCCCAAAACCATTCCAATACAAATTAATAGAAAATATTTAATTGCCGATTGCCATTTGATCATTTCAGCAACTCACTTTCTTGATAATAGTAACCGTAATATTGTAACCAAAATTTTGAATGATCGCCAACTTTAATTGACAACTTATGATTATCATAATCACTTAAGTCAGATTACCAGCTTCAAGCATGAAAAGCATAGTATAACAATAGGGTCTAGCGCTCGACAAAACGAACGTTAGACCCCTCTTTTTGATGTTAGCAGTATATCACTGCTGCTCCATATTCAATTTAGTAATTCTAAAATTATCCACGCACTTCATGACTGAGTGCTGATAATGATGATATACCGAGTTGATCAAGTAACGCTGGTAATTTAGCTGCAATATGCGGACAAGCATTAATGTCCTTGAAGTGAGCAGCTCCAAGCGCAACCGCGTTCGCACCAGCTAAGAAGAATTCAACAACATCTTCTGCTGTGTAAATTCCTCCTTGGCCGATGATTGGCAACTTGGTCGCGTGTGAAACCTGATAAACCATCCGTACGGCTAATGGTTTCACCGCTGTTCCAGAGTATCCACCCATTCCATTGCCCAGTACAGGTTTACGAGTCTTAATATCAATGTGCAACCCCAATACCGTATTAATCAAGCTTAGGCCGTCTGCTCCACCAGCTTCTGCTGCCTTAGCAATTTCAACAATGTCGGTTACGTTTGGAGTTAATTTTACATATACAGGAACATCACCAACAGCATCCTTTACGGCTTTGGTAATAGATTCGACAGCTTTTGCGTCAACTCCAAATGACATTCCACCATGGGAGACATTAGGACAAGAAACGTTCAATTCAAGAGCATTTACTAGCCCACTTTGCGCTAACTTAGTGGCCACTAATGTGTAGTCTTCTTGTGAAGCACCACCAACGCTCCCGAGGATTGGTAATTCGGGATACTTAGCGTGAAGCTTAGGTAGCTTATCGCTCACAACCGCATCAACTCCTGGGTTAGTCAAACCAACAGAGTTCATTACCCCATCTTTTAACATTGCAATTTGCGGTTGAGGATTCCCCGTTGTCGCTTGCGGTGTTGTTGTTTTAATGGCTAAGGCACCTAATTGATTAAAATCAACCTTATCGGCGCCCCACGCATCACCAAAGCCAAACGTACCTGATGCTGGCATTAATGGTGTTTTCATATTTAGTCCAGGAATTTGAACAGCAATTTGATTATTCATAATTTGACTCCTTTTAAAGTGCTTGGGTGGAGAAGGAACGGTTCTCAAGCGCCCGTAACAATGCATCAACAGTATCTAAAGCCGTTAGTAATGGAACATTATGTTCAATGGCAGTTTGTCGAATAATAAACCCGTCTGAATTCTTCTGATAGTCATGACCCATGGTGTTGATTACGATATCGACATTGTTCTTGATTGCATCAAGAATGTTATTGTCAACATCTTCGTGAATCTTATCAACTACTTCAATGTGGAGACCATGCTTCTTCAAGAATTCAGCAGTACCGCTAGTTGCTAGAATTCGATAACCAATTCCAGCAAAGCGTTTGGCTAATGGTAAGATGGCTTGCTTATCATTATCTTCAATCGTTAGTAAGACGTTACCGTTTTCTGGCAGACGCATTTTTGCACCTGCAAAGGCTTTATACAATGCTTTTTCAAACGTCCGATCACTACCCATGACTTCACCGGTAGACTTCATTTCTGGCCCTAAGAAGGCATCAACGTCATCCAGTTTATTGAAGCTGAAGACTGGTGCTTTAACATGAATCGTTGCTGGTTCAGGATAAAGGCCATCTTGATAACCTTGCTTCTTCAAGGAATCACCAAGAATGACACCGGTAGCAACTTGAGCCATTTCAATCCCAGTGATTTTGCTGAGGAATGGAACTGTCCGGCTGGCACGCGGATTGACTTCCAGAACATATGCTTCGTGATTATGAATAATAAATTGAATATTCATGATCCCAATACACTTCAAAGCAATGCATAACTTCTTTGTGGCCTCAACAATTTGATGCTTAATATCATCATCAAAGTTTTGCGGTGGGTAAACCGCCATGGAGTCACCAGAGTGAACACCGGCACGTTCAATGTGTTCCATAATTCCTGGCAATAGAACATCATTGCCATCACAAATGGCGTCAACTTCACATTCACGACCTTCAAGGTACGCATCGATTAAGATTGGGTGATCGCTGGCAATGTTGGCATTATCTTTAAGGTACTGCTCCAGCTCAGCTTCGTTATAAACAATTTCCATTGCCTTACCACCCAGTACATAGCTTGGTCGTACCAAAACTGGATAACCAATCTTTTGGGCAGCATCAATAACTCCTTGGTGAGTAGTGGCTGTCAAACCGACAGGTTGCTTCAAGTTTAAGTCTTTAATGACTTTATCGAATACTCGCCGATCTTCTGCAGCATCCAAGTCTTTAACACTTGTTCCTAAGATTTTGACTCCATGAGCATCTAAACCTGCAGCGAGGTTAATTGCCGTTTGTCCACCAAACTGCACAATTACACCGGCAGGTTGTTCCAAGTCACAAACATTCATTACGTCTTCCAACGTTAGTGGTTCGAAATAGAGCTTATCTGAAATTGAGAAGTCAGTTGAAACAGTTTCCGGGTTTGAGTTCATAACAATTGCTTCGTAACCGTGTCGTTGAATAGCCTTAACACAGTGGACAGTTGCGTAATCAAACTCAACCCCTTGTCCAATCCGGATTGGGCCAGAACCAATTACCAGAATTGATGGCTTCTTGGAACGAATACTTTCATTTTCATGATCATAAGTGCTGTAGAAATATGGTGTTGAGGAGGCAAATTCAGCGGCACATGTGTCAACCATCTTATAAACCGGCACAATGTGATTAGCTAAGCGCAATTTGCGCACATCATCAGTTTCAACATTCCACAGGTTAGCGATGGTCACATCACTAAAGCCATACTTCTTCGCTTCCCGCAAAACTTCAACGTCTTGTGGAGCGTTTTGGATCGTCTTTTCCATCTCAACAATATGATGAACAATGTCTAAGAAGTAATCATTGATCTTAGTTAATTCATGAACATCTTCGATGGAATAGCCACGTCGGAAGGCTTCAGCAATGTAGAATAAGCGGTCATCTTGTGCATGAACCAACTTGTCTTCCAGTTGAATGTCCGTTGCCTGATGTGCTTCTGGAGAGAAAAAGTCCTTCACATCAATTTCTAGAGAACGAACCGCTTTTTGGAAAGCTTCTTCAGCATTTCGTCCAATCGCCATTACTTCACCGGTTGCTTTCATTTGACTGCCTAAAGTCCGGTCGGCACGGGTAAATTTATCAAATGGCCACCGTGGAATCTTGCAGACGACGTAGTCGAGAGCAGGTTCAAATTCAGCGTAGGTAGTTCCGGTAACCGGGTTAGTAATCTCGTCAAGGGTCAAGCCAACGGCAATTTTAGCTGCCATTTTAGCGATTGGATAACCTGTCGCTTTGGAAGCTAAAGCTGAGGAACGGGAAACCCGGGGGTTAACTTCAATGACATCGTAGTGGTAGCTGTTAGGATCAAGGGCCAGTTGAACGTTACAGCCCCCTTCAATCTTCAATGCTCGGATAAGTTTCAATGCACAGTCCCGTAACATTTGGTATTCTCGGTCAGATAATGTTTGATTAGGAGCAAACACAATTGAATCACCGGTGTGGATACCAACTGGATCAAAGTTTTCCATGCAGCAAACTACCATTGCGTCGTCTTTTGCATCCCGCATCACTTCAAATTCAATTTCCTTGTATCCAGCAATTGATTTTTCAATTAAACATTGGGTAGCTGGTGATAGATCTAATCCATTAGCAGCAATCATTTTAAGTTCATCGTCGTTATGACACATTCCGCCACCGGTACCACCCATCGTAAATGCCGGACGTACAATTACCGGATAACCAATTTGGTGAGCAAAATCGAGAGCCTCATCAACTGTTGAAACAGTTTGGGAAGCAGGTACCGGCTCATTCAAATCTTGCATTAATTCCTTAAAGCGTTCCCGGTCTTCCGCACGATCAATTGAATCCAGCTTGGTTCCAAGAAGTTCAATTCCAAGTTCATCTAATAACCCGGTCTTTGATAAAGCAACGGCCAAGTTTAAACCGATTTGACCACCTAAAGTCGGTAAAATGGCATCTGGATATTCTTGACGGATGATTCGTGAAACTGATTCAACTGTTAAGGGTTCGATATAAACATGGTCAGCAATTTCGTTATCGGTCATAATTGTCGCTGGATTGGAATTTACCAGGACTGTTTCATAGCCTTCTTCTTTCAATGCCAGACAAGCTTGCGTACCTGAATAATCAAATTCGGCGGCCTGTCCAATGATGATCGGCCCCGAACCAAAAACCATGATCTTGTGAATGTCTTTACGTTTTGGCATGATTAGTGTTCCTCCTTTTGCTGGTCTACCATGCTAATAAAGTCATCAAATAATGCATCGGCATCATGTGGTCCGGGTGCTGCATCCGGGTGGAATTGTACAGAAAAGGCTGGGTAATGCTTGTGACGCAGTCCTTCCACTGCCCCATCATTAACTTCTTCATGTGTAATCATTAACCGATCCTTATCAATTGAATCCGCATCGACAGCATAACCATGGTTTTGCGATGTAAATGCAATCTTTCCGGTTGCAATGTCACGTACTGGGTGATTAAATCCACGGTGACCAAACTTCATCTTGTATGTTTTCGCACCGTTAGCTAATGCAAAGATCTGGTGACCCATGCAGATCCCAAACAGTGGAAAATGCTTTTCAATTTCAGCTACCATTTTGACAGCATCAGTCATTTCCTCAGGGTCACCTGGACCATTGCTTAGTAGCACACCATCTGGATGCAGGTTTTCAATTTGTTGAGCAGTAGTGGTACATGGAAGCACAATCACGTTGCAATCGCGCTTCGCTAATTCACGTAAAATACTGTGCTTAATCCCAAAATCAACCACAACAATGTTGCGCTTAGTTCCTGGGTTCGGATAAGCAGACTTCGTTGAAACCTTCTTGATGATTCCCTTAGTTGGTTGGGATTTTTTAAGTTTGTCCACAATGGTTTGTAAATTATTAACCTCATCAACAATCGTGCCGCGAAGTGTACCATGCTCACGTAATTTTCGTACTAATTCACGGGTATCAATTCCTTGAATTCCAGGAATCCCGTTTTGTTCTAAAAAGTGCGGTAAAGTATCCTGCATCCGCCAACTGCTTGGACGCCGTGCTAATTGGTAACAAATCACACCCTTTATTTGTGGTTCCAGACTTTCGTAGTCGTCTAGGTTAACACCATAGTTACCAATTAAAGGATTGGTAAACACTAATATCTGATTCGCATATGATTGGTCAGTAATTGATTCTTGGTACCCAGTCATTCCAGTGTTGAAGACCACTTCTCCGATTGTATTTTGATCAGCGCCAAAGGCTTCACCACTGAAGATGCTGCCATCTTCTAAAACTAAATAGCGTTTCATTCTAATCTTCCTTTCGTTGGTAAACTACTTGTCCATCAACTAATGTCATGACGGTGGCACCAAAAACTCGGTCACCTGTAAATGGTGTGTTGATCCCTTTAGATTCATAATCTGCCTCTTGAATCGTTGTTGCGTTATTAAGATCAAAGATGGCAATATCAGCTGGCTTTCCTGGCTCTAAGTGTCCAGCATTATGGAGATTAAAGAGATCTGCAGGTTTGGCAGTCATTAGGTCTAACAATTTCGTTAACGAGATAATCCCGGTTTTAACTAACTTGGTGTACAGTTCACAAAAAGCTGTTTCACTTCCAGTAATTCCATTTGCAGCTTTGGTAAAGTCTGCCGGCTTATCTTCAACAGTGTGCGGAGCATGATCGGTCGCAATCATGTCAACGGTCCCATCCTTTAAACCATCAATCAGTGCCTGGCGATCAGCTTCTGTTCGCAGAGGTGGATTCATTTTGTAATTTGTATCCTTGCCATTAATGTCATTAACTGACAGTAATAAATGGTGTGGTGAGGCTTCACATGTAACGTGAACACCTTGTTGCTTTGCAAACCGTACCATGGCAATGCTTTCTTTAGTTGAAACATGGCAGATGTGATAATGAACACCTGTAGCCTTAGCTAATACCAGGTCACGAGCTACTTGTGATGATTCTGAAACGCTTGGTGCACCAGGTAAACCTAATTCCTTTGAACGATCGCTTTCCGTCATCACTCCACCAAATAGCAGTGAATTATCTTCCACGTGGGCGGCTAGTGGTAATCCAGCTTTGGCCGCTCCTGCCATGGCTTGATACATTGTACCGGCCGTTTGTACTCCGGAGCCGTCATTACTTACCGCAAAAGCACCAGCCTTTTTTACACCGGCAAAATCAACTAATTCGTCCCCTTTTCGACCGGTCGTAATGGTGGCAAATTGTTCAATGTGAACAACACCTTCATTTTGGTTCCGTTTTACCATGTTAGCTACCCGCTCTGGTGTGTCGGGAGCTGGATCCAAGTTAGGCATCGCTCCAACAGTTGTAAAGCCACCATGTGCCGCCGCCTTAGAACCAGTTTTAATCGTTTCTTTTTGTGTTTGTCCTGGATCACGATAATGAACGTGAACGTCCACCAATCCTGGAGTTACCAATTGATTAGTAGCATCAATCACATGGTCATAATTGCCATGAAAAGCACCATGTGCGCCAATTGCACTAATTGTTTGATCAGTAATTAAAACATCTGCTGGAATTAACTGACCATTAGTGTAGACCGTTCCGTTTTGAATTAAGGTTTGCATTATTTAAGACCTCCTAAGTGTCGACCACGTAAAACTGCTTCTAACATTGCCATCCGCATAAAGACACCATTGTGCATCTGACGGAAGAATGCACTCTTTGGGGCTTCAACTAAGTTGCCCGCTAATTCTACGTCATGGTTGATTGGACCTGGGTGCATAATTAAGCAGTCGTCCTTCAAGCGGTCATAACGTGCTTGGTTAATTCCATATTCTTCATGGTACTTTTGGGCATCAAATTGATCTTCATTAGCATCGCCAGCGTGTCGTTCATGTTGTACTCGTAACAACATCATGACATCAACTTGGTCAACCAATTCATCCAGTGGCAAATATTTACCATATTTGTCAAATGCATGATCGTACCAGTATTCTGGACCAGAGAAGTAAACTTCCGCACCCAAGCGGGTTAAAATTTCCATGTTGCTACGGGCAACTCGTGAGTTTGTAATATCACCTACAATTGCAACCTTTAAGCCAGCAAACTTGCCAAAATGTTCATGAATTGTCATCATGTCCAGCAAACTTTGTGATGGGTGTTGACCACTACCATCACCCGCATTAACGATTCCAATATTAAGGTGATGATCGGCAGAAAGGTGGATTAGCGGATTATAATATTCATTTTGTGAATCACGGATTACTGTTAAGTCAACGCCCAAAGCATTCATGACTAGACAGGTATCGTACATTGTTTCACCCTTACTACGTGAACTGTGGGATCCATCAAATGGAATTTCTGTCAAACCAAGCTTCTTTTCAGCCATTGCAAAACTCGTGTGTGTACGGGTAGAGTTTTCAAAAAACATATTAGTAACGTAAACCGGATTTGATAAAGTTGGTACTTGACCGCCCTTTTTAAAATATTCCGCCCGATTAATCAAAGCGTTAATTTGGTCAACTGTTAAGTTTTCAACACTCACAAAATGTGGCAATGACACTAATTCTTCAGTCATAATTATTCTCCTTTATAAAATAAAAACCCGTAAGCAATCTGCTCCGGGTAGGTAATCCACTAGTAGTGTGGATCTGATACCATCCTACCCTCTCTGGAGCATTATTAATGGTGAATTATTATTTAATTAAATCGATGCTGTCATGATCGTCGACTTCTGCTAAATTAACCTTAATTTTTTCTTCACTAGCAGTTGGTATATTTTTACCAATGAAATCAGGACGAATTGGCATTTCACGATGTCCACGATCAACTAAAACAGCAATACTAATCCGTTCAGGGCGCCCTAAATCCATTAATGCATCCATCGCTGCCCGCATTGTTCGCCCAGTGTAGAATACATCGTCAACTAGTACGATGTGCTTATCATCAATATTAGTCAGCACTTGATTTGACAGGTCGTTATGTTGTTCATTAGCAGGGCGATCATCTCTGTAATCTGTAATGTCCACAGCAAAAACGGGAACTTCTGCCCCCTCTAATTTCAACATTTGCTTAGCCATCCGTTTTGCTAAAAATTCGCCACGCGTTTTGATCCCGACTAAAACTAAATCATTAACTCCCTTGTTTTTCTCAATGATTTCGTATGTCAACCGGGTCAAAGAACGCTGAATTGTTAAGTTATCCGCAATTGTTTTTTCCATATGAACCACCTTTCAATTTCCGATGTCCAATAAGAAAACCCCTAGTTACACAGTCCGTGTAAACTAGGGGTTGCGTTTGCTATGCCTATAAATAGACAAGTATTAAACCGCTCCTTACTAGCCTCACGGGACTAACTTAAAGGACATTGATTACTAGAAGAATACAAAATAATTATCATAATGTCAATACTATCCTCAAATTTTACTTATGATAGAATTAACATAAGTAAATAAAAAGGAAAAGGAGATTACATTGAAGGAAAATTATCAATTATCACTGAATGAACTTAAGCAACAATTTGGTTTACATGACTGGACTGATGGTTTAACCAATCAAGAAGCACAACGATTACTTGATAATAATGGTCCCAATGCGATTGAGGTTAAACCCACTCCAAAATGGAAGATTTTCCTCCGCCAATACAATAATATTGTTATCTACATCTTACTGGCAGCTACATTACTGACAATTTTAATCGGCCACTACACCGATGCAATTGTTATCGCAGCTGTAGTTGTCTTAAATTCGCTAATCGGTTATTTCCAAGAGACAAGCGCGGCTAACGCACTCGCTAAAATCAAGGAAATGATGGCGCAGCATGCTACCGTTTACCGTGATGGACAACGGCAAGACATCAACGCAACAGACTTGGTCGTTGGTGATGTAGTCTTCCTAGAAGCAGGAGATAACGTTCCTGCGGATTTAAGAATTGTGTCCGCGGATAACCTTCGTATTGAAGAATCATCACTGACTGGGGAAACCAATTCAGTGATTAAGACATCAGACGACATTACTGATCCTGACGTACCACTGGCAGACCGGGTTAATATGGCTTTTGCTTCCACTTCTGTTACTAGTGGAAGCGGGCTTGGAATAGTAGTGGCCACTGCTGAACAAACTGAGATTGGAAAAATCTCACAAGAAGTTGCCCAAATTAAGGCAAAGAAGACACCACTGACGAAAGAAATCGATCACGTTGGTAAAGTCGTTTCATATATTACGATCGTTGCTTCAGTGATCATTTTTGTCATTGGTTTCTTTCTAAAGATATACTCTCTACCGGCCCTCGCATTAGCTGTTGTAGCAATGTTGGTTGGTGCAATTCCAGAAGGATTACCTGCCATCACTTCTGTCATTTTGGCTTTTGGAATCAGTAAAATGGCCAAACTTTACAACACCATTATCAAATCAATGCCAGCTGTTGAAACCCTGGGTTCTGTGGATGTCATTGCTACAGATAAAACTGGAACACTGACTAAGAACGAGATGAGTGCTACTGAACTGTGGGTTGGCGATCAACACTATGATGTCACCGGGAATGGTTATGCTCCTGTCGGAAAAATTCGTTTAAATGATTCTCAGGCAACATTAACGGATAACTTAAAGCTATTCTTAGAAGCTGGATATCAAGCTAATGACACTAGTCTGATTGAAAAAGACGGAAAATGGCACATTAACGGTGAACCAACTGATGGTGCCTTCCTTACGCTTTATCGCAAAGCCTTAGGAGTTGACTATCAATCTGATTTTGACCCAGTTGATCTGCTTCCTTTCGATTCGGATTACAGGTACATTGCTGAATTAACCTTCAATCAAGCTGATAACCAGCAATACATCTTTGTAAAAGGTTCTCCAGATAAGTTATTTGAGATGGCCCAAAAGGCTGACCCTAATTTTGACTTAGATAAATGGACTAACCGAGTCAATAAGTGGTCAGATGAAGGAAAACGTGTAATTGCGGTTGGTTATCGTAAAGTCCCTGCTAATGAATCGTTAGCAGAAGTGCAGCATGAACACTTATATGCTGGTATTACGTTATTAGGAATTGCAGCTCTGCTTGACGAACCACGCCCTGAAGTAATTGCGGCTCTAAAGACCATGAATACTGCTGGAGTTTCCGTCAAAATGATTACTGGTGATGATCCTAAAACTGCTAGTGCTATTGGTGAACAACTAGGTTTAGCTCCCGGAAAGATTAACGCGATTACGGGTTCACAATGGGATAAACTAAGCGCAGATGCACAGGCTGACGCTGCTGAACAAAATCAAGTGTTTGCTCGAACGACCCCACAGAATAAACTAGAGATTATCAATGCTTTACAGAGCAAAAATAAAATTACCGCAATGGTTGGTGACGGGGTTAACGATGCCCCTGCACTGAAGCAGGCTGATATCGGTGTCGCTATGGGAATTAAGGGTACCGATGTAGCTAAAGATTCTGCAGATATGATCTTAGGCGATGATAACTTTGCAACGATGGCAGCGATCATTAAAGAAGGTCGCCGGATTTACGACAATATTAAACGGAGTATTCTCTTCCTTTTACCAACTTCATTTGCTGAAGGCTTGGTAGTTGCCTTTTCTCTGTTAACAGGTCAACGAGTTCCTCTACAACCATCCCAACTGTTGTGGATTAACTTGATTTCTGCCATTACGATTCAATTTGCATTTGTGTTTGAACCGGCAGCCAAGGATATCATGAAACGCGCACCACGCCCAGTTCATCAACGATTAATGAACCGGCATGATTTAATTCAAATTGGCTATGTTTCCGCATTAATGGCTATCTTTGCATTAATCGGTTACGACTGGTTCATCCGCGGCGGTGCAGATGTGATTAATGCTACTACCATGATGGTTAACACTATTGTCTTTAGTAAGATTTTCTACTTCTTTAGTATCCGAACTAACGATTATGGTATTAAAACGTTAGGTGGTATTAGTAAAAATGCATGGGGAGTCATTGCATTAATGATTGGACTCCAGTTAATCTTAACGTATGTTCCATTCATGCAAACTATTTTCCATGTCGAAGGGTTGAACATTATTGAATGGGTTGCCGTAATGATTTTTGCAATTCTCATTTTCATTCTTGCAGAATTGGATAAATTAATTATGGTTGTGCGCCACAGATAATGTTTCTAATCCATTTATAATCCCCCTAAGCAACCCCCTAAGCAAAAAAAGATCCCCTCACCAAAAATGAGGAGATCTTTTTTATATTGGTAAAGCCTTGATATATAGGCTTGAGACTACTTAACGTCGCGACGCTTTTCAGCGATACGAGTAGCCTTACCAGTACGTTCACGTAAGTAGTACAACTTAGCACGACGTACACGACCATGACGGAGAACATCGATCTTTTCAACACGTGGAGTGTGAAGAGGGAATGTCCGTTCAACACCAACACCGTTACTAATCTTACGAACAGTGTAGGTAGCTGAAATACCTGAACCATGGCGCTTAATAACAACACCTTCAAACATTTGAACACGTTCACGTGAACCTTCAACAATTAAGGCGTGAACACGTACAGTATCACCGGCACGAAAATCAGGAATATCATCCCGAAGTTGACTTGCAGTGATCTTTTCGATCAATTGATTTTGACGCATATCTTTTCTTTCCTTTCGCCGACATTCATTCTTTCCCTTGGGAACAGCGGAACACCGTTTATCTGGCTAAACAGCCATAAACTAATATAACATAATCACCTATTACTCTCAAGGAACAATTCTAAATTTATGGGTGCTTTCTTGAATTTAATTCTGAATGACGGATTCCGTAGCTAAAGTAGACTAACAGCCCAATTGCGAACCAACCCACCATTAATAACTTTGCATCAACATTTAAGTTCCAAAAAATAATCGCTGAGAAAATTGCCGAAATAGCTGGCAAATATGGATAACCAGGCATTTTAAAAGATGCGTCTGGTAAATCCTTACCCTCCCGCTTTCGTAAGGTGTAAATACCTAACGAGACAAATATAAATGCCACCAATGTTCCTGCAGAGACCAGCGTTGCCAAGAACGTAAATGGGAATACCGACCCAAGTACCATAGCTAAAATGGTAATCGTCCATAAGGCATGATTAGGTACTTTCTTATTATTAACGTGCCCTAGAGTTTTAGGTAATAGTCCATCACGACCGAAAGCATAAATTAACCGTGATGATGCCAGTAAAATGGCAATTAACGCAGAGAAAATACCGATAATTGCTACTACTGATAGCAGATTAGCCGTAATGTAGTGGCCCGTATGACGCAATGCCCACGCGGCCGGTTCTGCATTTCCACGGTAGTTAGTATATTTGAACATTCCGACTAAAACCAATGACACGGCAATAAAGAATCCAGTTCCAAGCACTAGCGTCCCGATTAAGCCTCGTGGCATTGTCTTCTGCGGATTCTTAGTCTCAGCAGTATTTGCTGCAATTGCGTCAAAGCCAACGTAGGCAATGAATATCTGTGATGCTCCAGCCATAATACCAGTCCACCCACCGAATGATGTTCCTGGACGGTGTGGTGGAATGAATGGTACATAATTTTGCGGATGGATTGCTGTCGCACCGACTACCACAAAAAGAATGATGACAATGAGCTTAATGGCCACAATCGTATTTTCGATTCGACTAACCTGATGAACACCATGTGAAAGTAGGATTCCAACAAGTAAGATCGCGATTGCTGCTAGTATATCAACATATGAACCCTGCTGAGAATTAAAACCACCAGTTAATGCCTTGGGTAAATGAATACCAAAACTGGCCAAAAAACCTTGCATATACGCTGACCAGCCAGACGCAACGAACGCTACAGAAATAAAATATTCAGCAAGCAGTGCCCAGCCGGCAATCCAACCAAAGAACTCACCAAATAAGACGTTCATCCAGGAGAAAGCAGAACCAGCAAATGGTAGAACAGAAGCCGTTTCTGCATAGGCCAGTGCTGACATTCCAGCACCAATGGCCGCTACAATAAAAGCCAATGGTACTGCCGGACCCGTATGGTCTGCAGCGACGATCCCAGGTAGAGTAAAAATTGCTGTTCCTACAACCATCCCGGTGCCTAATCCAATTAAATCCATGGTAGTCAACGTTGGATCAAGATTCCCATCCTTTAGTTGATAAACTGTCGGATCCTCTTTTTGTAGTAGTCTTTTTAATAGCTTACTCGTCATCGTCACTCTCCTGATCTAATTTAAGATCCTGAAGCATGATTTGCTGTTCACGAGTTAGATTGGCCGATTCTAATAAATCCGGCCGCCGTTCTAATGTCCGGCGTAACGATTCTTTCATCCGCCATTCCTTAATCTTTTGGTGGTTACCACTCGTTAATACTTCTGGAACCTTCATACCACGAAAATCAGCAGGACGAGTATATTGTGGATATTCTAATAATCCATTTGAAAATGAGTCCCCCATTGGTGATGCTTGGTTGCCAAGTACCCCTGGAACGAAGCGGACTGTGGCATCAATCATAACCATTGCAGCTAATTCTCCACCAGTTAAGACATAATCACCAAGGGATGCTTCATCCGTTACTAAATTACGGATCCGCTCATCGTAGCCCTCGTAGTGACCACAAATAAACGTTAGGTGTTCTTCTTGGGATAATTCCTGAGCGTATTTCTGATCAAATTTACGACCAGCAGGGTCCATTAAAATAACGCGTCCCCGTGGATATTTGCCTTCAATTTCCTTATCGATGGCATCCATCGCATCATAGATGGGTTGAGCCTGAAGTAACATTCCTGCTCCGCCACCAAATGGTGCATCATCAACATGATTATGCTTGTCAGTTGTATAATTACGAAAATCAGTGACGTTAATATCTAAAAAGCCGTCTTCCTGAGCACGCCCAATGATTGATTCACCTAAGGTAGCTTGAAACATATCAGGGAATAAGCTTAATATATCAATCCGCATTATTCGAGACCCTCCATCAGCTCAACCGTAACTAGATGTTTATCTAAATCAACATCTTTAATAACATCCTTGATGACTGGTAAAAGCAAATCTTGTTTACCAGAGCGTTCTACTACCCACACGTCATTGGCTCCTGGTGACATAATTTCTTTGATTTTTCCTAGCTCACGTCCATCATCTGTCACAACATCAAGCCCAATTATTTGATGATAGTAGTACTCACCGTCCTCTAAATCTGACTGTTGTTCCTCGGTAACCGATAAATAACAGTCTCGGAAGGTTTGAACATCATTAATATTATCTAATCCTTCAAATTTTACTAATTCCATTCCCTTATGAGGACGTGCTTTCTCAACTGTAACTGGAATGTAGTCATGGTTCTTTTCAATAAATAATTGCTTCCCATTCTGGAAACGATCATCCACAAAATCGGTAATTGGCACTACCCGCACTTCACCACGAATACCGTGTGTATTAACGATTTTGCCCACATGATAGTAGTTCACTCTTTTAAGCCTCCTTTACGAACTTATCAAAAAAGGACTGGGAAGTTGTTCCCAGCCCTTCATTTTAATGGCGGTGATCATTAATGATTAACCGAATTTTCTTATCATTGATACGTTTATCACGAGCCCCTTCGACTACGGTTCGTAATGCACTAGCAACGTGTCCTTGACGACCAATCACACGTCCAACGTCACTTGGTGCAACGTCCAATACATATTCATGGTATCGATTGCTATCACGTTCAGTCACAGTAATGGCGCTGGGCTCTTTTACTAATGGCTTAACTAGTGTCTTGATCAATTTAGAAAAATCAACATTTGTCATGCATCATGACCTCATAACCACTACTTCTTAGCGTACTTTGCTTCGTGGTACTTCTTCATCACACCAGCCTTTTGAAGCATGTTGCGAACAGTATCAGAAGGTTGAGCACCCTTTTGTAACCATTCCATAACGGCGTCTTCATCAAACTTAACTTCCTTTGGAGTGGTAAGTGGGTTGTAAGTACCAAGACTAGTGATGAAACGACCATCACGTGGAGAACGTGAATCAGCAACTACGATACGGTAGAATGGACGCTTCTTAGAACCCATACGCTTTAAACGAATCTTTACGGACATTAATGACACCTCCCTCGGCTTTTTTTCTAACAGGTAATAATATACCAACTTTCAAGAAGAATGTAAAGTATTTTTTCTTGACAGTCTTAATTATTTCTCTTTTTCCGGAAACCTAATCCCAATGTGGTCATAAGAGCGGCCAAGCCAAGCCCAAGAGTACTCTTTTCAGAATCACCAGTTTGCGGTAATTGCTTATCACTTGCTTGTGAAGAAGAGTGGCTTCCAGTACTGGATTGTTGCCCGTTTGAGCCTGGATGATTTTTATCACCATTATTTGGTGTTGGATTATCTGGTGTTGGAATCACGGGATTATTTGGATTATCAGGATTGACATTCATAGTGTAGTAAACATCTACAACAATATTTTGTGAATCTGGATCAACTGACATTGGCCCTACCATCGTCTTATCAGCAGTGTAACCGTCAATAACTGGCGAAGCTACTTCAGCAAATGGATCAACAGTGTTCCATTCACCATAGCTAACCACTTTTCCAGTAACGTTATCCACCGTGTTAGTACGAGTAAATTCACGTTTAGCTGTATAATCCTTGGCTGCTGTTTCACCAGCATGAGGACCATTTTGGTAAATGTAATGAATGGTTTCTGTCCAATTTACCGTGCCATGCTTAAGGTGAACTTCATAAGACTGATCAACACTATCATCGTGATCAAAAACAACATTATTACCATCTGTACTATCTGAAACTAGTTCGTAATTTTGACCCTCGTAGTCCGCAATGGTGGCCTTCGTGTTGTAGCCAGAATCGCTATCGGATCCCCCAGTTAATTCTTTGGTTTGCAGAGTCTTGCCGGTAGTATCGTCGATGTATGTGACAGTGGCTTTTTGACGATCGTCCTTGTAGACAACTGTCTTTTCAATGTTATCTGAACTTGGGGTTACAGTCTGAGCTTCCACGGTCACAATATTAGGAGTATAACCTGCGATTACTGGTGAATCGACTTCTTTGAAGTCATGACTTTCCGGCGTCCAACCATTCCAAGTGATCTTCTTGGTTACTAGATCTTGAGTACCAGTCCGTGTAAATGTCGTATTGGTGGTGTGATCTGGCTTGGCTGTCTTGCCATTTTCGTAAACGTAGTGAATTGTCTCATTCTTAGTAACGTGATCATTAACACTATTTGTATCATGACGTAAATGTACAAAGTAATGCTGATCAA
>NZ_JACJKU010000028.1 GCF_016901675.1 Limosilactobacillus coleohominis | reverse complement strand
TATCGTAAGGCCTTCTACCAAGAGATATCACAGCTCCATCAACCAATAATCAATTGGTCAGTATTATTTATTTGAGTCCAGTGGCTAACTTATTCTTGAAATTTAGGTTCTTTAATACAATAACGATAAACACATAATAATTATATTAAATTAACTTGAAATTTAGACTAAAACATTAAAGGAGCGATTCTTATGAAAAAAGTATTAATTGCAACATATTCACAATCAGGACGTACTCAGGCAGTCGCTGACCAGTTAGCTAACCTGATTGATAGCGCTGATCAATATCAAATTGCGGTTTCAGATGGCACCTTTAGTAATGATATGTATGAAACGGATGCAATCGCGACCAAGTAAATTCAAACTGGCAACTTTCCAGAATTAGTCAACGCTATCCCTAATGTGGAAGATTATGATTTGATTCTAGTTGGTAGTCCAGTCTGGCGTGGCGCTCCTGCAACTCTAGTTCATACTTTTTTGAAAGGAGTGCAGGGTTATCAAGGCGGAGTAGCTACTTTTTATACGGATGCTGGTTCAGCGGGTGACTATGAAAAGAACTTTAAACAATGGGCTGGCAACCTCGACGTTGTTAGTGTTCATGAAGGTAGTGCTGATATTAAACAATGGCTTAAACAAATTTTGTAATTTTCATTAATGGCATAAAATCATAATTTATTCGCGCAAAGGAACATGTGCTTTTTGTGGGACTTGATCCCATTTAACCGGGTATCCAGCACCGTGAGCACAGAAAACGGAGTCGGGAGTATTTTCCAAATCAGCTGTTGGTTCGTAATGAGTTTTGCTGATGATTTCTGCAGTGTTATGACAGCCTTGATAACCGTTAAAACTTAACTCAAGTTCTCCTTCGCCATGAGTGTAGGAACGAACAGTTTGTTGGTAATTCCGCATTGAAGCAACTGGAGCCGTTCCGTAAATGATGGTAACGGTATTGGAAGAATGGTCATCAATTTGAAAAGTTCCTGCCATTTGTTGAATATCATTAATTGCTCGTCCAACATGTTCCTGGTCAATTGTTAAGCGATAACGATACCATGGTTCCAGTAGTTTGCAACTATCTTGTTGCAAAAGCATCATTAAACCTTGCCGGACTGCACGCCAGGTTGCTTGTCGAAAATCTCCACCCACTGAATGAACAATGCTGCCACGACCAGAAATTAATGTAATATCCACATCAGTTAATGGAGCACCAATCAGCACTCCGCGATGCTGCTTAGCTTTTAGACTGGTCATGATTTGTTCTTGCCAGTTGTGTGGAAGAACATCTACACTGCATTTATTATGGAAGCGGACACCTGAGCCATGTGGGGCAGGTGTCAATAATAGGTGTACTTCGGCATAGTGGCGAAGCGGTTCAAAATGTCCAACTCCTTCAACATTGTCACTAATGGTTTCTTTATAAAGAATTTGACCATCGGAGAAACCGACTTGTAAATTGTATCGCTGCTTTAACAGCTCTTGGATGATTTCTAACTGAATTTCACCCATGATTTGAAGATGAATTTCTTGAAGATCCTCAGACCATTGAATATTCAAGTGCGGATCCTCATCTTCCAAGTTTTGTAAAGCTTTCAGGCATTGATGAGGATCATTACCTTTTAAATCAACCGCATAATTCAATACTGGTTGTGTATCGTTGAGTAATAAATCTTCGGCCGTGCCGAGTCCTTGACCTGGGAAACTACTTTGCAAACCAGTAACTGCACAGATTTCACCCTCATTTACTGACTGCTTGACAGCAAATTGGTCGCCATTATAAACCCGAATCTGGTTAACTTTTTCGTTATTTAACAATTCTGACTTTGCTGTTAAAGTTCCAGACAGAACGCGAAGCCAGGTTAACCGTTCATTATTATCATCATGAGAAATTTTGAAAACACGGCCAGTAAAAGTTTCTTGGTCAGTAGTAGGTTCACTAGTCCATTGGCTGAGACCACCAATTAATTCGTCGATTCCGGTAAGTTTTAACGCTGAACCCTGATAAATGGGGAAAACGTGACGATTTTTAATTAAGGATTTGATTGTCTCTGAAGAAATTTGTCCATTATTGAGATATTGGTCAAGGGCAGATTCATCAGTGGTGGCGATATCTTGCAGGTCATCATCGGTTAAATGGGATTGAAAAGGTAAGCATCCTTCATCAAATTCCGTTTGTAATTGATTAACAACCCGTTCGACATTAGCGCTGATCACATCAGTCTTATTGATGAAGATAAAGGTGGGAATTTGATATTTATCTAGTAAACGCCATAAAGTACGTGTCGATCCCTGAATACCTGCAGTTGCTGAAACAACAAGGATTGCATAGTCTAAAACGGGGAGTACCTGTTCAGTTTGAGCCGTAAAATCAACGTGACCGGGAGTATCAAGTAATGTCAGTTTCAAGTCATCATATTGAACACTAGCTTGGTGCGAAAAGACAGTAATACCACGTTGCTTTTCAATAGATGATGAATCTAAAAAGGCGGAGCCATCATCAACGCGGCCCAGTTTGCGGTGAGTGCCACCACGGTAGAGCAGTGCTTCTGATAAGGTTGTTTTTCCGGCATCAACGTGAGCTAAGATGCCCATTACAATATTTTTCATGCAATCTTTTCTCCTATAATCGATGATGATTAGATGAAGCTATTTTAACAAGATACAAAAGAAAGCACCAACATAATTGGCGCTTCCTTTTGTATTCTAGTGTCAAATTGGCTAAAATTTGCTTTTGAATCAGGGTGAGATCTGAATCATCTACCGGTAATCCCAATAATTTATTTTGCAACACGTAAGTTAAAATTGGACCAATAAAGATCCGGGCAATTTGAAACGCAGTTAATTGTTGGGTAATCTCAGTAAACGTTTTTTGTAGTTGATTTAGCTTGGGGATAATGCCATCGTTACCGCTAAAAAGGTCGTGATAATGCTGATCTGATAGGTTACCAGTTAAGATTTCCTGGAAAATCAAAATTATTTTCTATAAAGTTAATTCGATCTGTCACAATAAACCGAACTAGAGTGGTTAGGTCTGACTGTTGGTCAATATAGCTGAAGAAATTATTTTTGATTTCCGCTAGGATCGGTTGAAGTAATTTGGCAAGCAAATCATCCTTGGAAGCAAAGTATTTTAAATGGTTCCTTTTTCTTACTTTCAATAGTAAGCATACACTCAACGTATACTAGTATTAGCAATTGATATTTTTCTTCAACTTAATACGCCTTTACAATACAGTTATTAACTTTTCAGGTTTAAACAAGGAGGAGGAAGATTAATGCTTAATCAAATTATTAGCGCAGTTGTAATTGTTAGGATTTTACTTCTGTCGATTACTACTCAACATTAATTATGGAGGAATTCAATTTTGGAAAGAAGGGAAATAAATGCCACAATTTACTGAAAATTCGACAATTGGTGATGTTAAAAAATATTTCGGTGGGGATGCTGGCAGATTATTGTTCCCTGTTGACCGTCCTTTCGAAGATACAGAAACCTTGTCGCAAATTACAAATAGTGGACATTATCTATGGTATTCAGACCTAAATGTTTCCACAACAGTTGCGCTCGTTAATTCCTTAGCCAAACAACAAGCAGTTCGCCCCATTTTCTATCATATTTACAGCGAACAAGAAATTGGACAGCACCCGTCCCGACGAAACACTGGAATTTATTTATTTTCTGGTCAGCCACATGCTCCATTTACAATTAACAATGCTGGTGGTGGATTTTACTATGTCGCTGGGATGCAGGATAGTTTCCCGCATGCAATGGAAATCAGTAAGCGCGGCTATAATGCTTTTACACTAATTTACCGTCCTGAGACACCATATGAAGATTTAGCACAAGCGATTCAATTTATCGAAGATCACGCTGAAGAACTTCAAGTTGACCCTCACCATTATTCTTTATGGGGTGGGTCTGCAGGAGCGCGGATGGCTGCAGAATTAGGAAATTTAGATGTTTTGAGGTCACTAACCGGGCGCGATGACATTCCTCAAGCAGATGCAGTTATTATGCAATATACCGGTTATGGAAAAGTTTCACCTGCGGATGCGCCGACTTATGTCAACGTTGGGACTAGTGATTGGATTGCAGATTGGCGTGGCATGAAACAACGATTGTTCTATCTAGATAAAATCGGGATTCCAACTGAATTTCACTTATATAATGGTTTGCAACATGGTTATGGACTCGGAATTGGTACTGAAGCTGAAGGATGGATTAATGATGCAATTGCCTTTTGGGAACGTCAAATATAATAACATTAGGTCAGAAATGAGAAATATAATTGCCTTCGAGTTTACTTGAAGGTCTATACTTTAGTTTATACAAAAAGTAACAAAGGAGAGATATTATTAAAGCAGCTGTATTTATGGAACCAGGCAAAATGGAAGTTCATGAAGTTGAAAAGCCAACCATTCAAAAGTCAACTGATGCAATTTTGAAGATCGTGCGGGCGTCTGTGGATCAGATTTATGGTGGTATCGTGGGATTGCCAATCGTGAACATGGTTCATTAGTTGGTCATGAGGCGATTGGAATAGTCGAAGAAGTGGGCTCTGATGTTAAAGACGTCAAACCTGGCGATTTTGTGATCGCTCCATTTACTCACGGTTGTGGACACTGTGCTGCTTGTTTAGCAGGTTTTGATGGTAACTGTATGAATCAAGAAGCAGGTGGCAACGGTGATTACCAATGTGAATATTTACGGTTTACTAATGCTAACTGGGCACTCGTTAAAATTCCTGGTCAGCCATCTGACTACACTGATGACCAGTTAAATGATTTGCTAACACTCGCTGATGTAATGGCTACTGGTTACCATGCTGCAGCAAGTGCAGAAGTTAAGCCAGGTGACACGGTTGCCGTGATCGGTGATGGTGCCGTTGGTCTTTGTGGAGTTATTGGTGCTAAATTACGTGGTGCTGATCGTATTATTTCACTAAGCCACCACGAAGACCGTGCTAAGCTGGCCCGTGAATTTGGTGCAACAGATATTGTTGCAGAACGCGGTGACGACGCGGTTAAAAAGGTTATGGAATTAACTGATGGCAACGGTGTTGATGCTGTTCTAGAGTGTGTTGGTGCTGTTTCTGCCATTGAACAAGCCGGCAAATTGGCCCTTCCAGGTGCTATTGTTGGTCGAGTTGGTGTTCCACAAACTGAACCTTCTTCAAACACTTTGTTCTGGAAGAACATTGGACTACGGGGAGGCATCGCCTCTGTTACAACTTATGACCGGAAAGTTCTACTTGACGCAGTATTGAAGGGCAAAATTCACCCAGGTAAGGTATTTGCCAAGCGCTTCAGTTTGGATGATATCCAAAAAGCATATGAAGTAATGGATAAGCGTGAAGCTATTAAGTCATTAGTGATTGTTAGTGAATAATTATTTTTTCAAAAAGGGCAGAGTTATTCTGCCTTTTTTTCTATTCAAGAGGCTTTAATCGGTTTATAATTGAACAGATTTAAGCAGATATAAGGAGTGATCGTTGATGAATTATCAGAGGACAGTTGATAGAATCGTCCGCTTTCAACAAAAATCATTTATCCAAATTTTACGTCGAACAATGGCAGCCTTGTTTCCATTAATCTTACTAGGTTGTTTTTCGTGGTTGATTTACGAAAACCTATTATCAACAGATGGATATTTGGGTAGTGTTTTACACGTTAACCGCTGGCTACCTTTTCGAACTTTTTTCTTAGCACTATTTAGTGATTTGACAAGGGTAACAGTTGGTTGGACAGCTCCCTTTGGGGCGTTAGTAAGTGCCATTGTCACTACTAAATATTATCATCGTGAGAATCCAATTGCTGGGGCGGCAGCTATTGTTTGTTACACTGCTATTTTTATTCACGGAGTTCGCGGCAATAATTCAGTTGTTGAAATGCGTTACTACACTGCTGCTTGGTTTTTGATTGGAGTCATTATTGGTTATGTTGTGGGGCGGATTTTTGTGAAATATGGTCACGCTGCAACGTTTATGAATCTTCAATCATCAAACAGTGATGTTATTACAACAGCGCTTAAAAACCTGCGACCATTTGCAATTGTCGTCATTGGTGCCTTTGTTCTCCATCTGCTTTTTGCACTTTATCGGCAGTTTGGACTGGCTGGAATGGTGACACAATGGCTTGGGTCACTTCTTGACAGAAATAGTAATTATCTACTGAACATTATCTTATCTTTTGTTAATACGATCCTTGTATGGTTTGGTTTTGCTGAACCGTTAACGGCAACTTCGCAAGCTTACTCTAACGAAATGGCTGCTAACTTAGGATATGCTTTAACACATAAGACTGCTTGGGGAATTCCATATCCATTTACCCCATCATCTCTCTACCAAGGATTTGCCGTATTTGGTGGAGTTGGCTTAACTTTAGCGTTGATCATTGCGATCTTATGGGTTAGCAAAGATAAGAATACTTGTAGAATTGCTAATTATAGTATGGTTCCGGGCTTTTTTAATATTGGCTTGCCCATTCTTTTTGGATCTCAGGTATTCTTAAACCCTGTATTCCTATTACCATTTGTGCTCTTATCAATTATTAATATATTAGTGGGGAGCACATTAATCTTTATTCATCTGATCCCACCACTCGTTTATCCGGTACCAAATGGGACACCAGGAATAATCACTCCATTTATCGCAACTGGCAGCAATTGGCTGGCACTTATTTTCACAATCCTATTGTTAGTAATGGATGTCATATTATATATTCCGTTTGTTAAATTGGCAGAAAAAGTAGAACAACGTTCGCAAGAGATTGCAAGGGAGGGTAATCACAATGAAAATCACTAAAAATCATCGTAATTTATTGATTACCCTAATTATCGTGATTGCTATTTTAACCGGTCTATCATTTGCGTGGTCATGCCAAAATGTTCACCAATTACGAAACCGTCAACAATCAAGAATGTCACCGATTATTATGATTCCGGGTAGTAGTGCAACGGTGAACCGATTTGATAGTATGGTTGCTAAAATTAATAATATGGACCATAAGCGTCACAGTTTACTGAAGGTCAAAGTATATAATGACGGTAAAATTACTTATACTGGTCGGGTTCGTCGTGGTGATAATGAACCTTTCTTCGTGGTTGGCTTTCAAAATAATCATGATGGTTACAGCAATATTAAGAAGCAGGCCAAAATGTTTAATAAGGCCTTTAACCAGCTAAAGAATCGTTACGATTTCAATAATTTTAAGGGTATTGGTCACTCCAATGGTGGGTTAATTTACACCTACTTCTTGGAACACTATTTTGATGAAGACCAAATCACCATTAAACGGTTGATGACCATTGGATCACCATATAACTTCTCAGAACCAACTAGTCGGCGAACTGAGATGCTGCAGGACTTTATTAAGTACCGTAAGAACCTTCCTGATAACATTGATATGTACTCAGTTGCCGGTTCAGAAAACTACGTCGAAGATGGGATCGTGCCATTAAGTAGTGTCTTGGCTGGTAAGTACGTTTACCAAGGAGCAGTTAAGCATTATACGCAGATTACAGTCACTGGGAAGCTGGCTCAACATTCATCACTGCCGCAAAATACGGAAGTGTTGGACCTGATTCAACGTTATATTTTGCGTAATGATCGTCGTCCTAACAATAATGGTAGTCAGCGTCGGAGCATTCAAAATAATAATAGTGATACTGACCAGGACCAAGATCAGGATAATGACAACTAAAAAAACTACACAAAAACACGTGATAGCGAATGAGTGCTATCACGTGTTTTTACTATTTATTCATCAATTGTAACTTCGCCAGCAACATCGGTATTGAAGAATTTATCGATGTCTTTGACGTCCATTCCTTGGCCCAAGCCCCACATTAACTTGGTAATGGCACTTTCAGAGGTCATGTCACGAGCACTGATGGCACCTTCCAGCAATGCTTGACGACCAACTTCATATTTGGTCAGGTCGCTTCGTTCATATAAACATTGACTAGCGGCCACTACAGGAATTCCTTTTCTAATCAGTTCACCAATTGCAGCGGCAACATTCCGTCTAATAAACGTCATACCACCAAGCCCGTAAGCTTCAATGACGATCCCATGACAGCCATTTTCAGCCATGGCGTGAAGAAGACGCGGATCAAATCCAGGAAAGAGTTTCACGAGGGAGACATTCGTATCAATATTGGTATTTAAAATGCATTGTCGTGGTTGCCATTGTTCAGGCAGTTTAATTTCTAATCCATCAGAGGTCACCTCGGCGACTGGTGGGAAGTTCACACTTTCAAAGGCGTTAAATGCTGTCGTCCGGACTTTAACTGACCGACATCCACGCATTACCTTGCCGTCAAAGGCTAAGTAAATACCAGGTTGCAGACTAGCAGCAGCCGCAAAGGCCAACTTCATGTTGTCAGGAGCATCACTCAGCAGCACATTGATCGGTACTTGACTACCGGTGAAAACAACTGGAATATCGATATTTTGCAACATGAACGTCATCATGGACGCGGTGTAAGCCATCGTGTCCGTACCGTGGGAAACAACGATCCCATCAAAATCGTGACGGTATTTGTAAATTGTTTCAGCAATTTTTTCCCATTCTTCAGGTTGGATATTTGAAGAATCCAAATTCATGATGTCCTTGACTGTAATGTCATATGGCAGATTGCCAACCATTTTAAGGAGGTCTTCACCAGTTTCACCTGGAGTTAAACCATCTTCTGAAATTACCGAGGCGATTGTACCACCCGTTGATAGAAGAAGTAATTTTTGTGTTGCCAACTTATTCACCACATTTCGTTTAATTTCTAAAACTATTTTAAAAGCCCCCACCTGTGAAAACAAGTGAGGGCGATAATTTTATTGTTCGGTATGGGAATCGTCTGTGATATTCATAGAAAGAATTAATCCCAAAATAACTAAGGCAATTGTAAAGTAGAAACCATAGTGGACACCGTTAGTGAAGGTAACGGCCCGGCTACCAGTAATTGCATGACGACCCATTTCTAGGAAACTGGTGGCAAGGGCAGTTGCCAATGCACCAACGATTTGTTGTAGAGTGTTTAAAATTGTACTTCCATCAGCTGATTCACGCCCAGTTAATGAGTTTAACGCGCTAGTTTGTGATGGTGACATTGCTAAAGGTGCACCAATCATTAAGATAACGTGGGCAAGAATGATGTACCAAATAGCAGTGTGAATGGAAACGAATGCTAACATGAGAGCACCAATAAGTGCAATTAGCATCCCAATGCGGACTGGGAATTTAGCACCTAGATTATCATACATTCTCCCAGCAATTGCGGAGACAATCGCATTGATAATCCCACCAGGTAACATAATAATCCCAGTTAGGGCGACTGGCAGGAGCATTCCATTTTGAATATATTGCGGTAATAAGTACATCGCGGACAGGATGATTCCAAAATCAAGCATGACAATGGAAGCACCAATGCGGAAATTCAGGTGACGGAAAACGCGCAGGTTTAAGATTGGTTGTGCAATATGTAGTTGCCGGTAGCCGTAGAAAATTAGGGCAATGATCCCGATGATAATGCAACACAGGACCCTTGCGGAAAGCCAGCCACTATCACTAGCAAAACTAACTCCGGCAATTAATCCTGCAAAACCTACTGCGGATGCCAGAATAGAAAGTGCATCAATGTGAGGCTTGGATAATTCACTGATGTTTTCCAGTGAACTAATTGCAAAAATGAGGGCAATCAATAGGAATGGAACGAAGGACCAGAAGACCCAACGCCAACTGCTGATTCCTAAAATTAATCCAGTTAAAGTTGGACCAATCGCAGGAGCAAACATAATTACTAAGGCACACATTCCCATGACGGCCCCAATCTTTTGGGGAGGGAAGATCAGTAATGCAACGGTAAACATGAGCGGAAGGATCAGTCCGGTCCCAATTCCTTGGATCATCCGACCGATTAATACCATCAGGAACCCATTTCCTATAGCAGAAACAATGGCACCAAATGTAAAGGCACATAGGCCGAAAATAACAATTTGCCGAGTTGTGAACCACTTTGTTAGTAAACTAGATAGTGGTAAAACGACACCGATTACTAACATGTAACCAGTGACTAGCCATTGGACAGTTGACTGATTAACATGCAGCTGGGCCATGAGTTGGGGAAGGGCAATGTTTAGGGATGTTTCACTAAACATACCGACAAACGCTCCCAACATCATACTAACCATCGCCAGCTTAGGATGGTGGACGGAAACCCGTGCGTGTAGTTGCACGGCTTCTTGGTTTTCCATATATAAAACTCCTTTTTGTTAATTTTTTGCCAACGGTTGATTACTCTACCAGAAAATAAAATTTTTCGTAAGCTTTTTTGAAAAATAGTTGTTTTTTTTGATTAACAATGTTATATTTAAATAGTCGTAAGGCGATAGATTATTGGGCTATAGCCAAGCGGTAAGGCAACGGTTTTTGGTACCGTCATGCGCTGGTTCGAATCCAGCTAGCCCAACTGATAGAGTCATCACATTTGTGATGGCTTTTCTTGTTTGTTCAATACTACTAAAAAAGGTCCAGCGGATCTCAATTGATCCGCTGGACCTTTTTGTTAATTTGAAAATCTATAATGTTAAACTTCCTTATGACATCGGCTGGCAATTACTAAGATTCCCATCCAGATTAATGTAGCAACCAATGAAATCAATGTACTTTCTTGCATCAGCATTGTGACTGCCACGACTGCAAAGAAGATTAGTACCAGGTAATCAGAAACCGGTGAGAAAGGCATCTTAAATGGACTTTCTTTTGGACACTTCTTTCTAAAAATCAGGTGGGTAATAACGATCGCTCCCCAGATAAAGAGGAAACTAGTTGTGGCAACTCCAGAAATCAAGGTGAACACACTACCTGGAATCAAGTAATTGAGCGCTGCTGAGAATGTAATTAAAACAGCTGAAATTAAGATTGCCAACGTTGGCACTTGGAAACGAGAAATGTGGCTAATCTTGCGGACTTTAGGGTTTGGAGACTTAGAAGTTAATTCTGCTAACATCCGCCCAGTAGTGTAAAGTGCACTGTTACATGATGAAGCAGCAGCCGTGATAACAACGAAGTTAATGATATCTGCGGCACCGCTGATCCCGATGTCCTTGAAGACCATTACGAATGGACTGGTGTGGGCACTCAATAAGTTCCATGGGAAGATGGACATGATAACGGCTAAAGATCCAATATAGAAGATTAGGATTCGTACAGGAATGTTATTAATCGCCCGTGGAATTACTTTTTGCGGATCTTGTGTTTCAGCAGCTGTCATCCCAACCATTTCAACTCCGGCAAAGGCAAAGACAACCATTGGCAGCGCCATCATGAAGCCGTGCATCCCAGTAGGGAAGAAGCCACCATGATTTACCAAGTTCATTGGTGTTGCTACCCCGGCAGAGGTATGGAACCTGAAGATCATTAGCCCAATCCCGATAATGATTAGAGCAATAATTGCCACAATCTTGATCAAGGCGAACCAGAATTCAACTTCACCGAACGCCTTAACAGTAATCAAGTTAATACATAACAAGATGGCAATGGTAATTAGCCCTGGAACCCATTGCGGGAGCCCCGGCAACCATAGTTTAATGTAGACCCCGATCGCGGTTAATTCGGCCATCGCAATTGCTATCCAACTGGCCCAGTAGGCCCAACCGATAACAAATCCGGACCGATGACCCCAGTATTGGTGAATTAGGTCAACAAATGAATGATACTTGATGTTGGTCATCATCATTTCACCCATGGCACGCATCATCCAGAAACAAATTATCCCAGTAATAAGATATCCAAGAATGATTGAAGGCCCAGCGAAGTGGATTGATTCACCGGAACCCAAGAACAGCCCGGTCCCAATCGCGCCCCCTAGCGCAATCATTTGGACATGTCGATTAGTAAGGCCACGCTTTAATTCATTATTATCCTGCGTGGCATTATGGCCGTCATTATCAGCCATATCAATTCCTCCTTTAAGTTTACAAATCTAAGTAAACCATATATAAATATTAATCAATTTCTCAGAATTGTGCAAATCTGAAGAAATGATAAACGAAAAATGTTGTGTTTTCTATTATACGCCATTCTTTTTAGAAAATTAGAAAAAATTAACTTAATAGTGGTTTTACAGCCGAAATTAATTGCGATCTGCAAGCGTTATTCTTTATAATAAATAGGTATGAAATTTGGGAGGTTTGAACTCAAATGGGGTTGATGATTTCAACAGTCTGTTTAACCGGTGTTGCTATCGTCGGGATCGTAATTCACCGTCAATTTTTCCGTCATGTTGCCAGTAACTATATTAATCTAGTTTTGGGCATGATTGTGGCACCGGTACCGATGCTCAATCATCAGGTAGAAACTTTTCATTCTGAAATTTTTATGGGCATGATTGTGGCGCCACTGCTTTTTTACGATGGGATGGAGACGCGTTTCTATAAGGTCGCGAGAAATTTTAAAGTAATTATTTCGCTCACGGTTTGTATGGCACTGCTCTGTGCTATTGCAGCAGGGTTTGGCTTAGCAGCTACCGGAATGGTCAGTCTGCCATTGGCGTTTGTTCTAGCAGCAATCAGTACGCCAACTGATGCCACGGCTAGTGAGGCGGTTTCCCATGATCTGATTATTCCAGACCGGGAAAGTTCCTTTCTGAAGCTAGAATCGCTATTTAATGATGCATCAGGAATTATCCTGCTTAACATGGCCATCCTATGGTACATCAATGGTTACATTAATTATGGACAAACCATTACCAACTTCATTTACTCAGCAGTTGGAGGTGCCGTATTTGGCTTCGTTGGTGGAGCAGTAGTAATTTTAATTCGTCAGGCATTGATCAGATCCCACATTAATCTGGTCAATACCGCCAATTCAACGGGGACACCATCGAAAGTTATTTTTCTAGTGACACCCTTTGTGATTTATTTTTTGGCGGAACACATTCACGTTTCTGGAATCATTGCTGTTGTCTGTACCGGATTGCTTCACAATGCTGAAATGGAGCGGAGCAACCTGCTCAACCCCAGAATTATTTATGATACCCAAGCTTTGATTGGGATGATTAAAGAGGTATTTAACGGTATCGTCTTCGTTGTCCTTGGGATAATGATGGTCAGAATCACCCGTGGCAACGTTGCAGTTTCTCATCCTAAAGAATGGCTACTGCTGGGCCTAATCATGTACGTTGCTAACGTTGTAGTTCGCTTTGTTTATACTTGGGCGGTACGCCATTTGGACGCCAAATCGTCCTGCATCTTCGCGCTTGGTGGTGTGCACGGGACGGTGACATTTGCTTTAGCATTTATGGTGGCGGAAACTTCTGTTAAAAAATCGGACTTTAACCTGGTTCTAATGACTGAAGCTGTCTTGATTATGCTAAGTCTGCTGGTACCAACTTTCATTTTCCAGTTCATTTTGAAACGGAAACCATCTGATCGAGAAGTTTCACAAAAGACGATTCAAATTCGGGATGAAATGATTAAGCATGCTATTGATAAGATTAATCAAATATACTTACCAAACGACTTACAGCAGATTATTATTTACGATTTGCAAACCCAGCGAATGCAGACGTCGATTAAGCATTTCATTCGGGCGTTTAAGCATTCGTTGCGACAACCAGCCCTTTCCCAAGAAGAGATGAACACGCTGGACATGGCGTATCGTCTAGCGTTTCAGGAGGAACGGGAATACCTGAGTGAAGTGTCTCAACAGCAGATAGCTCACCTGGATGTTGTTGTCAGCCTATATTCAGAAATTCTGATGGCTGAAATGGTTGTTTTAGGAAACATTGATAAAAGAATTGAAAGGAAAAGTTAATACATTATGGCAGTTAAATTAATCGCAATTGACATTGATGGGACATTAATTAATGATCAAAGAAAGGTTACCCCAAAGACGGTTGCAAGCATTAAGAAAGCAAATGAAGCAGGAGTTAAGGTGGTTCTATGCACAGGTCGACCAATGACTGGTGTGGCACCGTTTTTAAATCAACTCGGCTTAGCGGACTCTGATCATGAATACGTCGTTGCCTTTAATGGTGGCTTGGCGCAAACTACGAATGGTAATGTGGTGGTAAACTACACCGTTTCATTTGATGATTACGTGGATATCTTGGGTTACGCAACTAAGCACCATGTAAAGTCGGTGATTGAAACCAAGAATTATATCTACACCACTAACCAGGACATCAGTCCATATGCCGTTCATGAATCTGGATTGGTCTTTATGCCGATGCGTTATCGTTCATTGGACCAGTTGAGCATGATACGCGACCAAATTATCATCGGTAAATTTATGATGACGGATGACAAGGCAAAATTAGACCAGGCTTATCAGCAAATGCCTGAAGAATTGTCAAATCGGTTTAAGATTGTCCGGAGTGAGGATTACTACCTGGAATTCGTTAATAACCAAGCTGGTAAGGGTGCAACCCTAGCTGCGTTATGTAATGATTTAAACATTTCAGCGGATGAAGTGATGGCCATTGGTAATGCTCAAAATGATGAATCGATGATTGAATTTGCCGGAACCGGTGTAGCAATGGGAAATTCCATTCCAAGTACCATTAAAAAAGCAGACGTTGTGGTGGCTGATAACAACCATGAGGGGGTTGCAGAAGCAATTGAAAAATATGCCCTATAGAAAAAGGGACGTGGCAGAAGTCATTTACGGCTTCGTTGCCACGTCCTTTTGGCTAGTTTAAGTATTCGACAAAGGCTTCATAGTCTCGGTGGACTTGTTCTGAGTACTGCATTGTCTAATCGGCTAGTAAATCGTCAAGTTTCTTTTGATGTTTTAAATATCCACGAATCATTGGCGAAGTTGGACTTTGGTAGTGAGCCATGGCGAGCAGAAGGACACACGTCTCACAATATAGACAGAAACTTTCCCAATCCATTGACTGATTCTTTCATGTCTCTAAACTGACGAATGTAGTAGCTGCGTTGAGCAAACTTAGTTGGCCCTAAGAATGGGTAGGATGACGATCGCAAGGCCCGTTGGGCAGTCACAATTCGGAGACCAGCTCGCTGACCATTAGCTATTGCCTGGTCGACACCAAGTGTTTGCAGGTTGTATATCAGTGGCGGTGCTTCCTTAATTTGCAAAACCAAGTGGTTATTATCATTTCCTGTTAACAACATTAAGTAGCACCGAGTGCCAAAGCTTCCTACACCGACACTGTAGCGAATAATGTCAGAAATGTGGAAGTTAGCGAGTAAAACTTGGATGTCGGGACGGACATTCCGACGGTATCGACTAAAGTCGTCCACAATTTCTTGGTAGCGTTTTACACTTAAATGCTTTGCCCGGGGTGCATTTTACAAAAAGTGATATTCACCGTCAGTACCGATTTCAGCCATCTTTTTAACGATTTCTTGTGAATTGGAATGCTGACTCTTGCGGAGAATCTTATTCATGACGTGGTGAATGCTCTTAGGGGTATTATGATGATCGAGTTGTTGAATTGTAGCAGTCATATCAGTAAATTTAAATGAGAAGTAGTATCGTTGAAACAGTGAATCCTTATTAGCGCGCTTGATAGCGTGACGGTATGTTTTGGTAACTTTCTTCAGAAGCTCTCTTTGTCGTTCATTGGAGAACTGATTTTCTTCTCCTGCTAATTGCACGCTGACTAACAGCCGCTTGAGATCACTTTCCCAGTTACCATTCCGCGCTTCATCAAAGTCGTCGTTAAGACCAAAAAGTAATTGTCGTTCAGGTGAGGCACAGAAACCGAAGTTCTGGACGTGGGCATCATCACAGATGATGATTGGAATGTTACTTTAATTTTGGCGCTTCAGATCCTTTTCCATTAGTTCGGCAGTTCCACGGAAGAATGCGAAGGGACTTTTAATCATACGCTCGTGACGCAATGGCAACAGTTCCTTAATCATGTTGGATTCAGTTTTATTAATTGCTTTAACAGGATCCCGATGAACCGGTACGTACTCGCCTAATTGTTCACTACTGACGCTTACTTGGCGTTTTTTTCCTGCTTCAACCAGGGAATCCTTTGTCTTCTTAATTTGAATGCCTTTTAAATCAAAAATATCAAGATGGTCCACGATGTTTACTTCTTTAATTGTTCAGTATTAATTTTAAAATGTTTTTGCAAAATGTAAATGCAAGAATAATCTTATGGTAATATTTGATTAGTAATGGAGGGATAATGATGGCGATTGAACGGACAATTCACCTGATGGGGACGATTATTAAAATTAATATTCAGACAGCGCTACCGAATGACGAACAGGTTGCGGATGAAGCAGTTCGCAGGCTACGACATTATGAAAAGGTCTTTTCTGCAAATGATGATTCTTCAGATTTAATGCAAATTAACCTTCAAGCAGGAAAAAGAGCTGTCACAGTGCCAAAGGAACTGTTTGATTTAATCAAAATTGGTAAAAAATATAGTATGAATTCGAAGGGATACTTAAATATTGCGATTGGTCCCTTAGTTAAATTGTGGCACATCGGTTTTCAAGATGCGCACGTTCCATCTGATGACAAAATTCAAAAAGCACTGCTTTTGACGGATCCTGAAAAGATTATATTAAATGAAGAGTACCGTTCAGTAATGCTGGCTGAACCTGGGATGGAAATTGACCTAGGTGCGCTAGCAAAGGGGTACAGTGCGGACCTAATTAAAGATTACTTAGTCCATTCCCGTGTTCAGTCTTCGGTCCTTAACTTGGGTGGCAACGTGGTAGTGATTGGTGGTAATAAATTGCACCGGGATGGGTGTTGGCATGTAGGACTTCAAGATCCTCAGCAGGCACTTGGTCATTATGTGAAAGTTTTCCCACTGAAAAACCAGTCGATCGTTACCTCAGGAATCTATGAACGGAACCTCAAAAGTAATGGTAAGTTCTATCACCACATTTTTGATCCGGCCACGGGCTATCCAATAAAAACGGACATGGCCAGCTTATCAATTATTTCTCCACAATCAGTTGACGGGGAAATTTGGACTTCAATGTTATTTGGCAAATCATGGGAACAAATTCGCCAGGTAGTACACGGATTGCCTAATATTCAAGCAATTGGGATTTACAAAGATGGAAAAATTGTTACTTGTGAATAGATAGTGAAATTGCTAAAATACAAAAAGCTAAGGAGGCACAGACATGAATCATTATATCGCGATTGCAGGCTCAAACCGCCAGGGTTCTACGAATAAAAAACTGATTAGATTTGTCCAAGAACGGTACGCTAAAATGGCTTCAATTGAAACCGTGGACATTGGGGGATTACCGGTTTTCTATAAAACACCGGATCGCACCATTCCCGAACGGGTTCAAGAAATGGGCGCCAAAATTGCGGAAGCAGATGGTGTTATTATTTCGACACCCGAATATGACCACGGGGTTCCAGCAGTATTAATGAATGCGCTGGAATGGCTGTCATATACAATCCACCCGTTTAGAGATAAGCCTGTTCTGATCATGGGTGCTTCCTATGGACGACTAGGAGCTTCCCGGGCTCAGCAAATGTTGCGGAAAATGCTGGATGCTCCAGAATTGGCTGCTCGTTTAATGCCAAGTTCAGAATACATGATTGGTAACTCATTACAGTCGTTTAATGATAACGGTGAACTGACGGAAGAAGAGCAAACTGAAATTTTGGATAATCTTTTTGCTGACTTTGAGACGTTCGTTTCCTTTAACAAGGGATTTGATCATCACCGCGATGAAGCGTTAGAAAAAATCAAACGTCTGGAAGAAGAACAAGGTTAGGAGGCTGTGTCAATGAAGTTTGTGGGGATTGTGGGATCAATCGCAGAGGATTCATATAATCTGAAACTAATGAAATTTATTGCTAAGCATTACCAAGACTTAGCGGATTTTGAGATCCTAGATATCAAAAATGTACCGATCTTTTGTGAAGATCGCGATATTACCGATACTGAAGTGATTCAAAACCTGAAGCGTAAAATCGAGGCAGCTGACGGGGTCATCATTGCGACTCCGGAACATAACCATACCATTACTGCTGCGCTGAAGAGCGTCCTGGAATGGTTGTCATACAAAATCCACCCATTAGAAGAAAAACCAGTCATGATTGTGGGTGCATCGTACTTTACTCAAGGTTCTTCCCGTGCGCAATTGGATTTGCGGGAAATTTTAGAAGCTCCCGGTGTTGGGGCAATTGTGATGCCCGGCAATGAATTTCTCCTGGGAAATGCCAAGGAAGCGTTTGATGATCAGGGTGATCTGATGGACGAAGGAACCGTTACTTTCCTAACTTCCGTAATGAAAAAGTTTGTACGTTGGGTGAACGTCATCAATGTGATGGATTTGATTCAATTGGCGGATGATAAGAAGGAGGACGAAGCTGAAGCTGATACTGTAGCGAGTGCTTCTGTGACGGAGGAAGAGGATGACTCTGTCGACACTAATGCCAGTGCTTTTGTTGAAGAAAGTGATGAAGAAGAAGTGGACGCTAATGCCTCGGCTTCTACTACCGATGAACAAACAGATGATGAAGTGGATACTGACGCTTCTGCTTCTGTACAAGATGATGCAGATGACAACGATGCTGATACAGGAGCAAGTGCCTCTGTTAATTAAATGGTCAGCAGTGTATAATAGTATTACTAACATTAAGTAAGCTAAAAGAGGGATAATATGGAGAAGCGAGTTTATCTCGACAATGCCGGAACTACACCAATGATTCCAGAAACCATGGAAGCAATGAATAATGCAATGCATGAATTTTGGGGTAACGCCTCCGCAACCAACTATTATGGTCGTGAAGCCCTGGGCGCACTTGAAAAAGCCCGTCATGTAATGGCTAAATCTATCAACGCAAAGCTCGATAGTGAAATTAATATCACCAGTGGCGGAACCGAAAGTGACAATACGGTCATTTATCAAACTGCACGGGCTCGTCAAAACGAAGGCAAGCACATCATCACTACTAAGTTTGAACACGAAGCAATTTTGCGGCCTCTTGAAGATTTGGAAAAGAATTATGGTTTCAACGTTACGTATTTGGACGTTGATGAAAATGGCCAGATTGATTTACAACAATTGAAGGATGCATTGGACGACGAAACCATTTTGGTATCCATCATGACGGTTAATAATGAGGTGGGAAGTCACTTGCCAATTCACAAAATTGGTGAAATTGTGAAGGATTCAAATGCCTGGTTCCATACTGACGCAGTTCAGGGTTATGGTGCAGTGCCAATTGATGTGCAAGCTGACCACATTGATTTGCTATCTGTTTCAGCTCACAAGATCAATGGTCCCAAGTTTATTGGTTTCTTATACCGCAGAGATGGCATTAATTTCCCATCACTAATGCGTGGTGGTAACCAGGAAATGAAGCACCGTCCTGGAACGGAAAACGTTCCTGCAGCACTTTCATTTGCCAAAGCAGTTGAAGTGCACTTTGCTAATGGTCAGCGGGCTAAGAATGCTGAACATTATGTTGCATTAAAGAAGCAACTGATTCAAGGACTTAACGATAGCGACATTGATTATGAAATCAATGGTAACCTTACTGATAACATGGCTCCGCAAACAATCAACATTTGGTTTAAGGGGATTCGGAGTGATGCGCTTCTGGTAAACCTTGACTTAAACGGAATCGTTGGTGCTGCTGGTTCAGCATGTACCGCCGGCTCTTTGGAACCATCTCATGTCTTAGTTGCTATGTATGGTGAAGATAGTCCACGGATTCATGAATCATTACGTTTTAGTTTAGGGATGACCAATACTAACGATGATATTGACCGACTGATCGCAGCTTTGAAGAAAATCATTCCACAAATGAAAAAAGAAGCAGCAATTAAAGTCAATTAAAAAAAAGGGGCTGTGACATAAGTCCCCAATAATAAACGGAGTTGGATGAAATCTTCGGATTTCATTCAGCTCCGTTTTCCTTTAAAATATAGATACATTGATAAAAGAAAA
>NZ_JACJKU010000027.1 GCF_016901675.1 Limosilactobacillus coleohominis | reverse complement strand
CGGGAATTGACGCCAAATTTTCTTGTTTCCACTTTATCAGATTCAGCCGAAAATCCCCAGTTACTTTCGGTGGATTCAGTAATGGTTCCTTGCCAAATCTTGCATAAATACCCACCCATATTTGAAAACTAAGTTCGTCGATCCCGTATTTTTGCCTAATAAATCCTTTACTATCATTACCATTGGAATACTCTTCGACAGCCTTAATCTTAATGTTTACGCTAATTTTAGTCATAAAAATACCCCCAAAGTCGATTTCCAACTTTGGGGGTACGCTTCAATTAGACGAATTTTCTAGTTTATTTTATTTAATAATCTATCATTTTATCTATATCAGCGGTAAATATAGTAATTTGTTTATATAAACAAGGTTATAGTTTGTGCTAATTAATCGCCATAAACGAACCTGTTCAGTCATTTCCGTTCAAACTTATCTTTTGATTAAAATCGAAAGTTTTATCGATCCCATTTATCTTATAATAGAAAGTGTAAATTCTTCGGTTAGTTAATGAAAGGATGTACAATATGAAATCAATTACAAGAGCACCCCATTCAAAAGCAGTGATTGTTCTTGTGCACGGGATGCAGGAACACAGTAATCGATATCAAGCTTTTTGCGATTATTTAGCTCAGCATGGTTACAGTTCTGTGCGTTATGACCTAATTGGGCACGGTCAAAATTTGCCAACGCAATTGAAAGGCTACTTTGGCTTCAAGGGTTGGCATAATTTCATTTCCCAGTTACACAAATATGTTCAGCTAGCTCATCGCGAGTTTCCAGACCAACCTGTTATTTTATTTGGACATTCAATGGGCACCATCATCATCCGCAGTTACATCCAAAAATACGACGACTTCGATGGCATGATATTATCAGGAACCCCCTTCTATAACCCACTGTGGGTCTTTGGCAAGCTCATCAGTTCAGGAATCGTAATGGCTAAGGGCGCTAAAAGTAAAAGTCGCCTACTTGATAAATTAACCACTGGCCAATTTATAAAAAAGATTCCACATCCGAAAACAAATCTTGATTGGCTGAGCCATAATTCAAAAGACGTCCAATCATACATTGATGATCCGGACTGTGGTTTCTCATTTACCAGTCAAGGATATAACGACTTATATGAAGGAATGCGTGAAGTCGGCCACCTTCGTTACTTCCACAGCAATCATCCTGTTCCGGTTCTGTTTTTAAATGGCCGTGACGACCCATGTGCTGGTAAAAAGTCGCAAGTGCAATCATCTCTTAATATGTTGGTGAAAGCCGGTTATCATGACCTGACCCATCATAGTTACCCGAAAATGCGTCATGAAATTCTATTTGAACGTGACGCTACGGTTGTAATGAATGACATCGTGAATTGGTTAGAACGCAAAGTAAATTAAATATTGTTTGACAAACAAAAACGCGAACCGCGATTTGAAAATCGGCTATAATGCCTCATTTCAAATTACAGTTCGCATTTTTTATTTTTTAGTTGTGACGCTTTTTCTTGCTTAAACCAGCAAGTCCAAGGGAAGTAGCCACCGCGCCAACTGCAAGCCCAACCAGTGATGATTGAGCCGTATTGTTGTTACCAGTTTGTGGTAATTTTGGCTGTGTTGGGTGACTGGTTACGTTGTTATCAGAATGATGCAACGTTGTCACAGTATCGATTGGTTGAGATGGATCTTGTGGTGTGGTCGGTTCAGTAGGTGTTTGTGGATCTACTGGCGTATGTGGGTCCACTGGATCATCAGGATTAACCGGTTGATCTGGTGTTTGAATTGCCTTTACACGAATGATGATCTGTTGGTTTGCAGCATCCGTAAAGGTGTATTGGCTTGGTAATGTGCTTACCGCTTCATAACCAGCTGGTACTTGCAGGTTCAGATCTACTGTCTGACCAACGTTACCGTTGATGGTGGAACTGCTAATGGTATTACCATTTTCATCTTGGTAAATTACTTGAGCGCTACTTCTAACTGGTTGAACAACAACCAAGATATCGTTAGGGGTAGTCCCATCAATTAATAAATCACCAGTTGGTAATCCAGAAACAATTTCATGTCCCTTTAGCAAGTTATCATTAATCTTTTTGATTAAGTCATGCTGCTTAATAGTGGCATGGTTATTATTATCAAGATAATCACTGAATTCAACAGTATTGAGTGTATTACCATCCTTATCCTTGTAAACAATCTTTTGCGTATATGAATTGTTAACAAGGTGCAGGTTGTAATTATCGGCAACAAGATCTGTTACATCCTTGCTAAAATCATTCTTTAAACTTGGAACCAGTGCATTGGCATCATCCGCAAAATCATCTTTTGAAACATTAACGCCTTCGCCATACTTATCATGAACAAGTTTGTTAACTGCTAATTGGTTGGTTATCGTGCGCATTTGGTTTCTAACCGCAATTGGATCCGTAAATACGAAGTCCATTGGCAACGTTGCGATTACTTCTTGACCAGACGCTGACCTTTGTTCGTTAACTTTATTGAGAGTTAAACGATTGGTGTTTTGGTGGCCCGTGACATTAATCGTGACATTGCCTACCCAATCATTATAGTTATTTAATTTAGCATTATTCAGGCTGAATAATTGTGAACCTTCATCACTGTAAACAACCATTGGCTTGTTACTGTAGAAACTAAGTAGTGAGAAGTTAGTCCGCGTTGGTAACTTAACACCACGCATGTCGATCACTGTTGGGTTAAGGCCATAAGCAAACATCCATCGGGTATCAGTATCATTGCTAAGGTTCCAACCGTGGATGTCAATATTCCGTAAACCAGTTCGACAGAACATCGCATTTGCCGCATGGACATTGGAAACATTCCAGTTTGCTAACCCAGTCAGGCTTTCCAGTTTGTGATCATCCATGAACATCATGACCATGTTTCGAACGTTGCTGACATTCCAGCCGGATACATCTAACGATTCAAGGTTTTGCATATCATAAAACATAACCTGCATGTCAGTGGCTTTCCCGGTGTTCCAATGTGTCAACACCGATTTTAAAATGTAGGATTTCACCGGTTTAAAAATATCGTTTTTCACCGATTTACTTTTGTGTCTTTGTGTGTTCTTGATAATCTTTCATTCGATATGATTTTCCAGTAATTTTAAAGATCTCCGAATGGTGGACCAAACGGTCCAGAATTGCATTCGCAATTGTTGGATTAGAAAAGGTTTCACCCCATTCCGATAAGGGAATATTAGTTGTAATGATCGTTGATTTCTTTTCGTAACGTCGAGCAATCAACTGGAAGAATAAATCGGATCCTAGGTCATCGATTGGTAAATATCCAATTTCATCGATAATTAGTAATTTGTACCTGCTATAATTTTTCAAAATCGCCGCTAAACGATTCTCTTGATGGGCTAATTTTAACCTTTCAATTAATTCGTGACAGTTCACAAAATATGTACTTAAATGATTCTTACATGCTTCCATACCAAGTCCAGTTGCTAAATGAGTTTTACCAACTCCAGAAGAACCAATAAATAATATGTTCTTAGCCGAAGAAATAAAATTAATTGATGCAAGATTCATAATTCTTTGTTTATCAACCGAAGGTTGAAAGTCGAAATCAAATTCATCTAGACCTTTGGCATATGGAAAGTGAGCTACATGAATTGACATTTTAGCTGACCTTTGAGTTCGATAAGCGAGTTCTTTACTGGTTAGCTGTTCAAGGATTTCCGGTAATGACAAATCATTGCCTTCCAAATAGCTAGGCAAATATTCCTTTATAGCTGTTAATTTCAGCTTAGTCAAATTATCCTCTAATTTTGTATAAATGGTCATGTACTACAGCCCTTCCTATAATTGGTCAAACATTTTCAAATTAGTTTCTACTTGTTCGGCAAGTTGCTGATCTGATAGATCATGAAATACCGATGTTTTTAAGATTGCTGTCATATCTTCTTGGTGATAATTAAACTTTTTGTTGCTAAGTAAATGCTGCCTTATTAGTTTTGTGGCACTAAAAATCAATAAATTTTTGTCAGTGACCTTGACGGTCACTTCATGACCGATATACTTTATTGGTACAGAATATTTACTTCCCAGATAGCTGATCATTGATTCTTTACTAACTTTGCGGGTTAGATCATGATCTACTAACGAACTCAGCAGTTCACTGTTAAAGGGTTGTAAGTATTCTTTTTCTTTTTGCCATAAATCCATTGGTCTTCGGTCTGTTGCTTGACTTTTTTCATCATTAAGTTGCTTTTGTAGATGTTTAATTATTTGTCCTAACTCCTCCTCATTACTAAATTCATGGTCGTAAACTTTAATCCTTTCAATCGTTCTGGCTAAGGCTTCAACTTTGCCTTTAGTTTGTGGCCGAAATGGACGACATGATTTAGGTAAAAATCCTGCAGCCTTTGCGTAATTCAGTAATTTTTCATTCCAAACTACTTTATGAAAATTACTTCTAGCATGATCTACAGCTGTTTTCATATTATCGAAGTAGATTTGATGTGGAACGCCTTCGGTGTTACTAAAAGCCTCATTTAGACATTCGAAAAGTGTATCTTGGCGTCGATCAAAAACTAACTTGAGAAATTTTCTCCTTGAATAGCCTAAAACGTACAAGAATATTGAAAAATGAATCGGCTTATTTTGACGCGTATGGAGAACCATGTCCTCTTTCCAGTCTACTTGTCCGACTTCTCCGGGAGCAGTTTCAATTCGAATGATTGGCTTTTGATTATTAGCTTTTTTCAATTGATGACAGTAATCGCGTAAAATTGAAATTCCACCTTCATAACCTAGCTCTTTAATAAAATAGAAAATTGCAGTTGCCGAACAAGTTTGGTATTTATCCTTGATAATTTCACGATATGGATCTAATTTGCTACTCCTTCTTTTACTATTTCTCCTTTTATCTGCATGATTCTGCGTTAAATAACGCTTAATAGTTCTCGGATCACAATTATATTTGCGGCCTAAGGCCGCATAATTTGGTTTAATTTTGGTCATCTTGAATAACATTAACTCCTTTTTCAACTCTGATTTCATACAATCACCTCAAATAATTGATGAAACCAGTATAAAAAAATGTAGGAAATCCGACAATTTCAAATCGGTGATTTCCTACATTTTAAAACCGTTGTTAACATCCTAACTTAGTAACCGTAAAGTTAGATACTAAAATCATTGTTGATTATGGAATATTAGCTTCAAAAAAGCAGATCATCATGTTAAACAATTTATGAGTGTTGTACGTAAGTTAGTTGTATAAGAGCTAACCTCACAAAAATAAGATCATCAAATTTTAACCGAGCTGAATTACCAATTAGAATTATTATCTCAACTGAGTAACTAAATATATGGACCTCAAGCTAAGTTGCTCAAAGGCCATCGATATCCATTAATGAAATTACGTCGACATTATTGTCTGTCAAGTATACAGTGCCAACATAGAATTGACCCTTTAACATAATAAAAGTTGCCTGGTCTTACCAGAGGCTATTTAAGCAAAGATAATATACAAAGTGATCAAAAAAATTTATATTATTTCTTAAGGAAAGTACATATAGAATCTTAAGAAAGATTCTACCAATTTTGCCCTTCTAAAATTGACGTTATCTTAGCATCTATATCAGTACAGCTCCCATAATTCGCCTTGTCGTGCCCTATCAGGCCTTTTTGAAAGGAGTAATGTAATTAGTAAGGAAGGCTAAAATAAGGGCTATTTGGCCTCTCATAGAATATTACTGATTACTTTAGGGCTTCAACTATAACTTTAAACAAAAGGCTCCGATTCCCGAATAGAGAATCGAAGCCCTTCATTTTTATGCCAGCTTTTTACCAACTTAATTTATTTAAATTTGGTGTATACACACCATAGTTACTAACTTTTTAAAAGCTAATAGCTAATTTAATCTAAATACACGAAGTCGCTTAAAGCCGTCATAGCAAGTTTTTGGGCTACTTCTTGTTTTTCTTCTTGCCCTTCTTGCTATCCTTAGTTTCCTTTTCTGGACGCATTATTGGGAAGAAAAAGTATAATCGCTTACAATACCTTCTTCTGGCATTTCACATTTTTTCACACGTTTAAATGACTACAAATACTATCATATCAACCATTTTCGTGATCATATAAATTATAGGATATCATTTAGTTCAAAACATGTGAAAAAAGTGAGAAATCATAACCTTAAACTAACATAAAAAGCCTATAACAAACACGGTAAAAACGTATTGTTATAGGCTTTTAGTATGTTTCTAGTGCTGACTAAAAGCTGGTAGGTTCTTGTCAACTCGTTCCTTATATATCAACAAACTAGATGGCAACTCTAGGTAATCGTGTGCATTCCTGTGTGCATCCTATGCCATCCAGTTATCCATCATTTTGCGGTTAATATCGCGATCCGCTTTAACGTAAACCCGCATAAAGATGGCCAAGCTATTACCCATTCGTTCGGCTGCCCACGGATAAGACATGCCCGGCTTATTAGCCAGCTTAGTACATAATGTGTGCCGAAACGAATACATAGATAACTGTGCTCCGTTACCACTAATTCCCAATTTATTACAGAGCTTCTTTAACATCTCATTCATACTCCGCTGTGTAATCGGGATATTGTTTGCACAAGTCTTATAGTCATGTAGATTCAGGAAGATCAAACCTTCAGGATTCGTCAAATTGTGACGTTCCAGAAAGTTCTTCTGTTCTTCTTGAAACATATCTATAAAATCTGCCAGTGGTTGCGAAACTGGTAAGCAATAACGGGCATATCCTTTAGGCCGTGCTTTAAGCGCCCCGTTAAACCTCTTAGCATAATCGGACCAACTATCATTAATCTTAAAGGTTGGATAGTCATCTTCTACTACCAAGTTCTTAAATTTCAGTGCTTGAACTTCACCAGGACGCATCCCAGTTTCAAGATCAATCCACAGCGCTAAACGAGTCCCCCAATTTGCAATAGTAGTATTATTTAGTTCCAGCTGAATTTGTTCTTTAATAGATTCCAGCTCATCATTAGTAAACAAATATTGCTGCTTACCAACGCTAAAATCACTCTTTCGGAAGAACTTATCAAGATATTGCTCCGGCACTGGATTCTCTTTAACAACTTTTCCGACTAGCTCATTAAAGAAGCTCCGCATATGTGTCAGACGGTGATCAATCACGGTTGCTCGTCCAACTGTTGTCTTGTGGGTTCGCACAAAATCATGGGCAAATTGCTCTACCAGTCGTTCGGTAACATCCTTAATTTTAGTATTCTTAAAATACTTCTGAAATTCAGCTGCCGAATTATTCCAGTCGCGATAAGTAACAGGGGATATTGCATTCTTTCGCTGATTAACATATTTCTGAAATTCGTCTGCAAAGATAGCATTACCATCGCATAACTGCATTCCATCTTCGTAATCAGCCCACATTTTTCTCTCTAATGCGGTTGCTGCCCGACGAGTTTTAGCATACTTAACCGGCCAACTTTCCCGCTTACCAGTTACCTTATTAATTGGTTGGATCCGTACTTGGAATTGTCCCGCGTGCTTGCCTGTTTTCATCTTTTTAATCATTGTCAACCTTCTCCTTCATATAAAGAAAAAGGTTGTAGTACACTGATTACCAGTATTCTACAACCCTTCTAATTACTTTGTCCACACTGTCTTTTGCTGATAACCGGCATTGAGTAACCAATGCTTAACCTCTTCCAGGTTGTAATATTTTCGGCTTCCAGTTGAAAGTTGATGGTAGGGCATTCCACTTCGAATCAAGCGGTATAGTAGTGTCGTACTAATACCTAGGGCAGCACACAATTGCCTCCCATTTAAAATATCCTTGCCGAACAATTTACATCTACTCCTTTGTGGTAGATAATGAACGGGATAACAATTTGTTATTAGAGAGTGACTTTCCAAAGTGTGGTAGCTGGGTTAGTCGCTTTTTTTGTTTATAATTCCAGTTCATCATCATGATCCTTTGACTTATGTTTCTTAGGCTGTTCAGACTTCTTACGTGATTGAACAGGCTTCGAAATGATCTTAGCCTGCTCAGCAAGATTTACATTAATTAGTCGACGACGTGTTAAACGTTGATTGACTAAATAGTTAGAATGGCGGCGCATTGCCTGTACTAATCCTTTTAAACGTCCAAACTGAGAAGTCGATTGCTTAAAGTCATCACGGTCAATAAAAACCTGATCATCCTTTTCACCAATCTCATTGCACAGTTGTTGAACACTGGCTTGCTGGTCAAATAGTACCCGCTCGTTATCCTTTGACTTATCCAATAACTTAGTAATGGTTAGCAGTTGGAATGACTTTTTATCACACAAAAGGAGTTCACGTACACGACGCCGTAACTCATTAAACGGATCAGCATCATGATCTAACGCCCACAACTTTACCTGTTCACAAAATGTCGCATAATCATCAGCTGACCAACAGTCAACAAACTTAGAAGCAAAATGTGGCACCTGGCTGCCTTCACTTAACCACAGACTTTCAAGGGACTCCGCTAATTGGTTAAAAGGTCCTTTCAGAAAATTAATGCTTGTCCCTAACTTAAACCGTGCCATTGCGATAACATCTTGATATTCTTGCGTATTTTCGACTTTTAACGGTGAAGCATCCTGCACTTCGCCACCGAATCCATCGCACCATTGCTTATTAATCCTTACCATAAACAATACCTCCAATAATTGATCCAATACCAACAATGATCTTAACTGGCCACCACGGCATTACACTTGCTAAAACTACCCCAGCCAAGACAATCAATGCGCCATTTGCAAACTTAGTTAAGATACGTTCCATAACCCTATGAGACTGAGTAACTTGTTGCTTATCTTGCGCAATAGATTCTTTGACTTGATTGATATAGGTAACAACTTCCTTGCTTAAAAGTTGATTGGTCGTAGAATTTGCTTCTTCGCGCATGACACGCAGTAAATCATGACCATCAATATCAATTGGTTGCTGAACCGTACTAATTAGCTGTTGTAGTAAATTACTATTATGATTAATCACTGCGACAAGATTATTAACAACTTGGTTTAGTTGTTCAACCTTAGAATGATCAGCACTCGCCATGACTTCGGCCTGTGCTCTTGAGGTATTCATCCGGTCAATCCGGGCTTGCTGACCTTTGAACTTCTGCTCCAAATCGTCATAGGACTTGCTACGCCCATCTTGCCAAGCGTCTTTAATGGCTTGATGAGCAATATCACTAACTCCCTGGTTTAAATTCATCTTCTGATTTTCCAAAGACTTGGTGACGTCGCCGGTCCAACTTTGCAGATCCTGCTTCGTAGCCAGGTTCTTCATCATTTTCTGTACTTCTTTGTCGTGCGACGTAGGTGTTGAATTGTCGTTGCTGCCGTTCGGATTCAGCAAGTCGTTCAGATCGTCCATCGCGCTGTTGAGATTTTTCTTCATCAACTGAAACCTCCTTAGTTTCACTTTGCTGTTTTTGACTAAAATGTCTTTCTAATTCCAATGGAGTAAATTCTTTACCCATACCGCGGGTAGCTTTAACCAGGCCAGTCTTTCGATCACGACGCTGGTAAAAGTCCCGTACCGTTTTCTTCTTGCCACTTACGGTGGTGTGGTATGACCAATCGCCCCGCTTATTCCTTCTTGTTACGGTCACTTCCTTTGATTTCAATAAGCCAAGATACTCTTCAATGGACTTGGCCTGATTACGCGCCCACTGTAGCGTCTCTTTTAATGCTGCCTGCCATCCTTTTGGTTTAACAACCGTTCCTGGTTTGTCTTTATCAAATGGATTGACATAAACATGACCGGTCACTTCTAAGTAGTGATCTTTCAGGTAGTTGTTCCACTCATGACGCAATCGACTAACACTAAACTCATTAGTTCGGACACATTTACCACCTGGGTACACGCTATTAATCAAAATATGGCAATGTAGTTTGTGACCTTCTTGACCGTCCGCTTGGATTGCGGAGACCCACTGCGTATTAGGAAAATACTCAGCCATAAAGCCACTAACCAGTTGGTTAATCTGCTCGACTTCATCCCTAACATGTTCAGGATCATCAGTTGGCATTTCATGATCAGAAAATGAGCAAATAATGTGTTGAGCCTGTTGCCGTTTTCGTCGATTGGCTGACTGGTGTCTTACCAACTTGAACTGTTGATTTAGAAAGTAGCCGCTTTGTACTGGGTATGGTTGACCACGTGGACCCCATAGATAGACGTTGGAACCATTAACACCGAGTACCCGATGAGCGGAGCCGTCATGTGCTGGTTCGTCAAACAGGTATTTCAATCGGCCATACGCATTTGTAATGTAATTACTTTTTACATACATGACTATCGTTCTCCTTAAATTTCTTGCTAATCAATTGCGATAAATTCATCGTCGCTTGAACCAGCTTTTGTAGCTCTTCACCATCTACCTGATCACCCCGATTTGCTTGATGGGCCAGTTGGTTGAGATTAACACCGATTCGATTGAGGTAATACACAATTGAGTTCCACTGAACTAAAGCGAATTGCTTCAATTTATCGTGTTGTTCCAACCTAAGTAAGTAAGCTTTAATCGTGGATGGCATTACATACTTGGCTAATAATTCGGGACTATCTTTAAGATGATCGAACCGCCATTTATCAAGCTGCTTAGCAGTCTTAAAATCCGGTAATTCTTCCATCAGACTCCGCACTGCTAAGTTGTAATTCCATTCTGTCTTCAATCCACGGAGTAACACCTTACTCATTGGCTCATCACCCATCACCGCTTGCAACTTTTCAAAGTCACTTTGCGGGATTCGAAGTAGATACGGATGCTTCTTTTCGGGTACGCGACGGTGTAAATTAATCTGCTGTTTCCGATTAATTAATTGACCATTGTTTAACATCAAATCACTCCTCTCTAACGTTGCAATTCTGGCCGTTAATTGGTGTCAAAAACACCAATTAAGTTACTAAAATTCTCTTCATCAATCATGGCCCTTTAGGCCCTCTGATTCTCTCGTTCATGTGACTTGACTACACGTGCCAATTCACTAGTAACAGGCCAGAAAAGCAACGGGCAAGTAGTTACCTGCTGATATCACAGGACTACTTAGCAAAGGGAATGTTGTTCCCCCTGCACCCCCTTAAATCAAGAACTATTCTTACCAGATTAGTTCTTAATAATTTCCTTTTGGCCTTCATTTGTATGCAACAAACCGAAGCAAAATGCAGCAACCTAAGCCACCCAATTTGGGCCCTGATTAGGTTGGGCTCCACCTTCTCTTTTGTGTCGCAAAGAGAACCAGAACACGACCCTACTTTGGCGTTCAAAGTAGGCAAACACCCACCACCGACCCGTTGCCTTTTGACAACACTCCTTATCATCAACTTGTTAAAATCCGAGCTACTTTCTTGCTTTGACTCAACACAAAATAACTATCACTATCTTTAATGGAAGTAATCGCATTAAGATGCATGACCAGTTCAGTTGCCCGATGATTTTTGAGTAACTGCATCGACTTATCACTTAACTTTGCCACAGTCCACGCGTCACCGTAATCACGTCGAATCGGTACTAGGTAACCACGCATTAGCGCCGTAAATTGGTTAAGCTCAGGGTGGAAATTATTATCTTTACCAGTAAACTCTGGCCATAGTTCATACCTGAGTTGGTTCAAGTTCGTTAACATATTAGTAGCTGGTGAGGCGGCCGTCGTATTTTGAAATAAATCTTGATAATTTGACCCACTATTTTGTTGTTTATTCTCGGAAAGGTACGCTTGGCCACCTCGAATATAGACTCCAAAGTCTGCATGCCGTTCCAAGAAACCTTTTGCACTATCAAGGACAGCATTAGGATCTTGTCGAAAAATTGTCTTCGCTTTGTCTTGAAGATCTTTGATCATCTTAGCGACAGTTTTAACAATCCGCTGCATATCTTGATCAGACAAATCTTCATTGATTACAACATTAAAAATATGATCTGACTCACGTGTATAGACATAGTCATAATTTTTAATGGCACGGCCACCTGGGCGGAAATTGATGATTGAAACAACAACTTCAGTTCCTTTCCCATCTTCTGTTGGAATCATATGGATATTGATTGGCAATCGACGCAATAGTTGGCTAAGCTGTGAAAGATAAATTTGACCTGCTTCTGAATCATTAGTCTTAAGGCTCCAGGAACGTCTATCGTAGTCATCTTGTTTCAAATACCCTAATTTAGTTACTCCAGGGGCGTAGTGAAGGACATCTCGCACATATCCAGCAACTCCATCCGAATAAACATTCGTCATAATTAGCAGATTCAGATTCCAAGGACAAGCATTATGGAATCGAGATGAAACCCTCGGGATTTTGTGAGGGTCAAGCATATCTTTGAGTGCACTCCATTCAATTGAAGATGCTGAAACTTCATCAATTACGGCTGCTGCTTGATCCTGGTAATCTTGCCAATAATCTACTGTTTTATTCTTATCTTCAGCCGCCGTCACATATGGTGTGCGACCTTGTTCTAAGTATTGACATAGTCGACTAGCAAGATATGATTTACCAATACCACCCTGTGCAGCGCTTATAAAAATCGTGTTCATATTACGATCTGCATCAATGTCATTAATCGTTGACTCACGTTGATCGTCTAAGACAGCGGTCAAACGACTGATAAAAATCCCATCAGCAATTAAACCTGCTGCATCACTATCATCAAAAGCGGCATGAATAGCATCTTTCCAATCAGTTACTTGCATCCGCCCGGAATAAATCCATTCCATCAATTGATCCAGAATCAACTTCTTAGATTGCTTACTAAAGTTCATTTTCCCGGCACCCTTTGTTCCAAGGCTCCTTAATTCCGACAATTGGTGTCCAGAAAAAACACGATCTCCGTCGTTACGTCCTACTAAACGTGCGGTGTGGTGTGCTAGGTTATAAGGACTGTGCAAGTTGCGAACAATAGCTGAATCAATACCCTTGGCAACCATTTCATCATCATAAACACCGGCAATACTCGAATAGCTTTTACCTGGATCATCCGGTAACCAGCTAATCACTTCATTAACCGAATACGGGGTCTTCTGATCGCGTTTAGCCTTACCACTTTGGTGTACCAGATACTGAATTGATGAAATATAATGCTTAGTTACAACAAAGTTCTGCATAGCGCCTTGTAAAGTACCTAAGAAAGCAGCTATCCTTTCATTTCGTTGATCGTTAATCTGATCAATCCATTTAAACGTTTCTGTTAAGTCATCAAAGTTGTAACCAAATAGTTCCATCATCCGGTAACGCGTGCGCCTGGTTGGCATATCTACAACGAGATGAACATGGGACTCTTTATGTTCCATTTCACCATTTCGTTTATTTTCCTCATCATCCCTCGGATGGCCTATGAAGAATGCAGCAAAGTGACGATCCCGGTTTGGATTTCGGCAACAGATCTTTTGAAGTTCATCAATATGTCGTGCTACCCAAGCAGTGAATCCATCTAAGGTTGGTTGCCCACGAGCATCATGTTTAATAACATTGCCATCATTATCCCAGGCTGACCCATAATCTTCACAACCCTTACCAACGAAGCGGTCATCACCAACTAGCTTGTCACCAGCACGAATTAAGTTACCACTCTCATCCATCACCATACGATCTAGTTCGCCGAAACGATTCAATGGTAACCTGGTTGCGTGTTGTTCATATACTGGACTGTACTTCGGATTAGATTGGTCCGTAATCTTGGGATTGCAAACGGTGAAAAGCCAATGAATCGAGATGTTCCAAGTTCGTGACGCTTCACCAAGAAGATCCAGGATCTTACCAGCCTTAATTGCCAAATCAATATTGTCTTCGTCATATTGATCATTAACCTGTAGAGGAGGTAAAACCTTAAGAATGACTTGGTACAATTTTCGACTAGAATGGGAGTATCGTTTCAAATAATCTGAAGCCTTAGCGTACCGTTCTTCGATACTTGCTGACTTATTGTCATCTGACATCGCTTCTCATCCTTTCTGGGTAACCGTTCAAGGACTAGCAGTAAGGGCAGTTAACTATTATCCCTATTCGATCTACCCGTTTAATATGTTTGCCCTGTAAAGGATCAACAATCATTGATTCCACGCGCCTTCTACACCAGCCCAATCAATTTTGTCATCATCCACGAAAGCTGTTTTGACGGCAATCTTGGCGGATGCCGTTGACGGAGCTCGGCAACGGCGTATACACGCCGTCATACCAGTGATATCGGTAGCTTAAGTAACTTTCTTTTAGTAACTAATACCCAAGTTCCTATCCAGCTAAGCCTCTGATTAAAACCTGAAATGGTAAAATAATTACTAAAGATATCAAAGTTCAAACGGCCGTTTTCCTTTTGACATTTTTATTCTCACATATTTTAAAGGTAGTGCCGTTGACACTTTATTGTGACTGCTAATTGAAGGAGAAAAAAATGGTTAAATATAAAGAAATCCAGCCCCAAACATACTTGGAACTGGATTCTGGAAAAATTTATTTCAATATTGATGAAGTACTTATAATGATTAATAACCCATTTTCTGCAACTGATGATAAAAATAGCATATCTCCCACACAGCTAATCAGATATTGCATTAAGCACAACATCCATATAACTGATTTGTCGACCAACAACATAGAATTCGCTATGTTTACCAAAACTGACTATTATGACCCCAATTCAGTTAACTTAAAATCCATCAAGACACTTTTTTCTCAGGATTTAGACAACTTGTTACAGATATTGAAAAAAAGCCAACCAACCAAAACAGGTCAAGGTTCAAAAAAATTTAATACTGTTGATTGGGGAATGATTGAACAAAATGACCGTAAAGAGCACGACCTGTTCTACAGTCTACAAAGAACACTTACTGACGTTATGGGCCGTAAAACATCTGCTAACGTTACATCAAGGATTCCAATACCTAAAATTTCACAACGTCAACTTGCAAATAAAGTAAATAGCATTCTTAACAACAATCCTAGTAACGTATCGGGATTTAAAAAAATTACTGTCAAACCATCACAAATTAATTTTGGATCAATAAAAATTCACCCTACTAATGAGGAAGTATACATAAACGAAGCACTTTATGATAAAATTCTAAACTACTTTGTTTACAACCGTGGTATTAATACCAAGGGACGGGTGGATAATCTAGATCAATTAAGGCACTCCACCACTACCGTACGAGAGCTACTTCGTCCTTATAAGGAAAATTTGATTAAAGATTACAATGACACTTACTACTACGTTACTAGTAAAGACGCTGACGCAATCGATAAGCAAATTAACAAACGAATAGACACACTGATCAAGCGAGCAAGAGATGAATTTTATTATGATGAAAAACAAATCAATCATCAATCATTAGAATTAAGCAAATTCTATCAGAATAGGGAACATCTAAGAAATATCTTAGACAGTCCATTGTGTGCTAACATTGATCCATCCATCATAAGAATACTAAAAGATACAATGAATATTGATTAGTAAAAAAGCAGTCAACTGTATAATTTACAGCTGGCTGCTTTATTTCTTGTAAAATGGACAACAACTAATAATTATGGGAATATTTTCCCTTATATAACTCTTTTACCTCTAATCCGTCAAATGACTTAATTGCCTTTTGAGTAGCCAGATCTTTTAAGTCCAAATAACGTTTTTGACCGTCAACTTCATCCAAACTCCATATTCTAGAGTACAAGTTCCCAAATTTTTGGACATAGTCAACATAACCGCGAAGTTTTTCCAAAGAATCCGCTAAATAAGTTCCATGTGGATCAACAATATAAGGCATTACTTTTTCATCTATTTTTTCAAAGAAGATAAAATCTGGGTGGAAAGGTTTCATACCGTCAGAAGTTTGATACATGATTGATAATGTATGACTATTACCATTCCCCGGGTTACGATACCAAGCAATCGCATTATGCTTAAGTTCCTCATTTACAACATCATTTTCGATAGGGAACAACTTAATTGGCGCCAAATGATCCTTAGGATTATTCAGTACATGTTTAGCGTACTTATGATGAGCATCGCCATCAAACAGATCTTTAGTTGGCTTTACCAGTGAAACATCTCTTGCAATTCCATTTTTAAACATCTTGGATTCAAAATCATGTTGAGCCGATTCACTAAGGTTATCGATTTGGCTCTCATACTTATCTTGAAATTCATTAACCAATTCTTTAGCACGTTGAGTAACATGGTCAACAATGCCTTCAACACTTCCAGCGGCCGCTATTTCCGTATTAATTGTCATAGAATCAAGTCCGCTTTTGTGTTTCTGTTCAAAGAACCGGTTCGTTAAGCTTAATTCAAACACATGGTCCGCCTTTTGACGAGCGTGATCAATTGCATAAGCATCAGCATCTTCGGTATATTCATTAGTTTGGATATTAGTCGTATCAAGATTTTTAATCTGAATATCCGTACTTTCAACCTTGGAAATTGATTGTATTGCTTGCTCATATTCATCATGGAAAGTATTAATGGAATCATTTAATTCTCTCATAAGTTCCTTCATTACATATTCTTCGGCATCTAAATCAATTTCATACTTCATTAGTAGTCCACTTAATTCTAAAGCACCACGAATAAAATTGCGTTGTTTAGAGCTTCGTCTCCGGGTCCTGATGGATTCAAAAGCGTTATCCACTTGCAGTGAGTTATCCCATTCTACTTCTACAGGATGCAGTAAGACATTTCGACCATCTTCAGTTGAAACAGCATTATCATCATCTTTATCCTTAGTAAGATGATCAACCACTTTCTGGACCGTATCACGATCAAAATAAGGTAGGAAACATGTTACTGAGTTCAACGTGTCTACATCGACTCGTCTAGCCAAGGGAGTACGTACCATTCGACCAATTAATTGAGCAATATAAGTGTCATCACTATGAGGTCGCAATGAATAAATAACTTCGGCCCTAGGGCAATCCCAACCAGTGGAAATTGCTTCTTTCGCAAAGAGTACCGTAATTTCTGAGCTATTTTGCACTAATTCAGGCTGAATATAAGGAATATCAATGCCACCTATAGAATAGCTAGCTTGATCTCCAAATACATTAGCAAAAGATTTATGCTGATCTATCCACGGGATTTTTTCACTGATTTCAACGCAAAGCTCTCGTAGTTCTTGTTCTTTAACTTTATCCTTAACCTGAATAACCATTAGTGGATGAACTACATCATTCTCTGGCACATCATTAGCTTTACACCATATTTCCCATTGCTTAGTAGATTCTTGCAAGGTATGACAAGCATTAGTTAAATAAATACCTTGTACTGCATCGTCTACCGTAGGGACAGAAATAACTATCGTATCTTTTAACAACCCAGAAGCTTGCACATCTGCTGGCGAAACACTGACCTCAGGTAATACCGTTCTCTTTTGACGGTCTGCCATTGCGTCTTCAAAACGTTTAATTGTGGCTGAAATACCTACAACAATGGGCATAGGTTCCAAAGTAAAGGTTCCTTCAGTGAAGCCATCAATTAGTTTACTATAAATTGTTTGACGCTTTTTTTCTTCACGTGATGAAGCTTTACCTAAACCTCTGTGTGCTTCGTCTAGCATCATGTATACGGTAGTTCCACGATCATAAGTATTTTGCAGGATCTGCCAAAAAGTTGGAATTTCACCACCACGTGTTAAGAGACTACTATCTGATAGTTTTTGACGATTTAGAAAGTAGATACTATGAGGCTGTAATTCACGTATTTCTTCGGTAGTTGTATTCTCAACCGTATGCATCATCAGTACATCCATATCAGAAGACTGTTGAAATTTATTAAACGTTTGATCATTTAAAGCCGGTGAGTCAGTAACCCACAAAATAACCGCATTTTGATGTGGTTTAACATTAAAATCTTCTGAGCCATTTAACAGTGCTTCAATCGCAGCAGCGGCCATTACTGTTTTTCCACTACCTGTAACGGCCGAAAGACTGCAACTAATATGATTATGATAATTCCTATACATATCGTCGGCCTGTACTAACTGCTTAGTTAAGGTATCCACTGCTTTTTCTTGAAAGTCTTTTAGTTCATATTTCATCATGTACTCCTAGCTCAAACTTTGAATCTCAAAGGGCTTCAAATAAGATTCATATAATTTATAAACATTTCTATCACTCAACTCATGACATAGATCTTGATAACGTGAGTTAACATCAGTCACAATAAAAACTGTTTTTATTTCAGAATGTTGCTTTAATTGACGTATAAATTGACCAATATATTTATAGTTAAACAGCACTGCATATTCACTCGTCATGTCATAGTCATCTTTATGCTGAATAATACGTCCTTTAGAGCCTGCTTTTAGCCACAATAATGGAGCAATTTGGTTAAAAGCTAAATCAGACTTGATAATGGATGGTTCAAGATACTCTAAATCAAAGAAAATGGCATTTTCCTTAAAACCATCACTCATCATTTTGTCTTTTAATTCAGGATAAACTGAAGTATTTTTTGCTTCATAGAATTTCTTTTGCTTTTTCTTGCCCGTTGCTTCATCCACAACTGTCGCATTGATAGGGCGATAGATTTTCTCTTTTAAATCATAAGTTCCTTTAATTGGATTACCATTAACATCATCTCCAGATATAGCACATTTGATTCTAGGCCATGTCACATGATGAGCAATGCCATACTTTTCCCAATCAGCATCTCCAGCACGCAATCCCTTTTTGCTCATATGTTTGCTTTCTTCTGCTGATACTTCATTATTAGTAACACAAATAACCTGTCGCTTACCGTTGTCTTCAGAATTCAGCAAATCCACTGCATGTGCTGTTGTACCAGATCCCGCAAAAAAATCTAAAATAATAGCATTAGGCTTATTCTTCACAAAAAATCTAATTGTGTCAGCTTCCGCGTATAATGATTTAGGGAAAGAAAATCTTTTAGTTTTTAGAATTCGATTAAGTAGTCCCGATCCATATTCTCGAGCACTATGTGAAGGTATTCGCCACTGCGTTCCTGGGATAAATGGAGCTGATTTTTCCGATTCACCTACTATTATTGATCCGTCTCCTTCGTAATTTCTCCCAATAATTGGAAACTGACCATTTTCAACCTTTTTTTGTTCACCTTTAGCTAAATATTGAAGAGTATAGCCCCATTTTTTACTATATTTGATCCTTGTGTATCCTTTTCGATTTAGTTCTGAAAACGTATCTCTACTTATTTGCCAGCACCCATCTTCTCCATTAGTTTTTATAGGCCATATAGCTATTACACTTTCAGGTAATGAAATATCCGAAACTTTTTGAGAAGGAGCTAACGGTTCCCCAGTACCAACAAATTTTTTGCCATCTTTGGAAAGATAAATTGGATAAAATTCATTGTATGCATCTGCTCTAGAATCATGTGATCCTTGTCGACGAATTGGACGCCATCTAATTTTATCTTTGCCTGTTTTTTTTGCAGTAAGCCAGTCAGTAGATAATGCTAATGGTTGTGGTGATGCCTTACCTATTTTTACAAAATAAATGTATTCATCAGTTCTGTAAAATTCGTTACCTCTAGAAACACCAGACGGGTTAATTACACTACTAATCATTTGAATGTTAGCTTCTGGGAACAATTGATCAAGTAAAATTCCTAGTCTATTATATTCCTTTTCATCAATCGTACAGATAAGAACAGAGTCTTTAGGGTTTAATAGTTTCTTAGCTAACTTTAGGCGATCTTCCATGAACGTTAGCCATTTTGAATGACGATACGAATCATCACTACTTACATAGTTGTTGTTATATTTCCAGTCTTTAGCCCCAGTATTGTAAGGTGGATCAATATAGATACAATCTATTTTACCCTGATATGCATACATTAACGTTTCAAGTGCATGAAAGTTTTCACCATTGATGACGGTGTTAAAAGGCTTGTCCCCGCCTCTTTCAATACGATCAACTTCTTTCAAACCGGTGTAAACAGGCTGGTCGAATCGAGCAATAGCGACTAAATCGTCATAATTGACTGTCAGCGTTTTGTCTTCTTTTTCAAGAGGCATTACCTTTACCTTGTTATGTTCTTTATCCAATGCCGTAACTCGCCACTTATCTTGGTATTTACTATCATCGCTCTTGACAGTTCCTCTCGGTGGCAAAATATTTACCAAATCACCTTTAACAACTGTTTTATTGGGTAATCTTACAAATTCAGGCTTACTTTCCTCATAAACAAGACCATATTTGCGAGAATTCAAGTACCTACTAATTTCTTTGGCTAAATTACTATCATATTTTGATACCCGATTTACAATATCGTTTACATTCATATGCTAAAACCTTCTAATACTTAATCATTTATAAATCTATATACTAAAGTTTACTATTCTATGC
>NZ_JACJKU010000026.1 GCF_016901675.1 Limosilactobacillus coleohominis | reverse complement strand
AGATGTTTATAAGTCATTTGTGATGTTCCTTTACTTTTGTTTGTGGTTATTCAAAAGTCTATCACAAATGGCTTTTTTATTTTTCTAACTTAATTTTACAAACGGCGTATAAAAATAGCCTCGAAAAATTAGGTTGGAATCTTTAATTCCCAGTATAAATTCGATAAAATTAGTATCAGAAGTCATCATGATTACTCCTTTCAATAGCAGAGCTATTTGGTCGTAGTTTGTGTGGAGGGAAGTCGTAATGGCTTCCTTTCTTTATTTTACAAATAAAAACCCTGTTGTAGATTACAATAAGGTAATCCATCAACAGGATTTAGTATAGAGCCAAAAAACGTTTGACAGAAGTCATAAGTGATTTCTATCAAACGTTTTTATTGTTTAACTAATCATCAACTGCCAAATCAGTTAACAGTTTTACTAAGAAGTAACTTCCTTCTGCATAATCGCTCAATCGCAGATGCTCATTTGGTGCGTGCGGTCCACTTTTCGCGTAATGGACACCCACCATTACAACGGGCAGTTTAAGTAGTTCGCCAAATGGTCGGACTGGTCCCCCTCCAGCAGTGTTTGGTACGTATTTAGTGGTCGGTCCATAAACCACACGTGCTGTCTGCAAAGCGGTTTGAACAAATTCTTTATCCATTGGCGTTCGCCAAGCATCTTCGGCAACGTTTAGTTGAACTTCAAAGTCATCATAACCGTTTTCATTTAATTGGCGTCTTAGTTTAGTCATAATATCTTCAGGATCTTGATTTGGTGCCAAGCGACAGTCCAACTTTGCAGTGGCTTCCTTTGGCACGATGGTTTTTACCCCGGTTCCTTCATACCCGGCGGATAAACCATTAATCGTTAAAGTGGTGCCGTTTACAACCTCTTCACGTGGGTGACTCGTAACTAATGGCTGTTTTAATCCATACGTTTGTTTTACCTCAGCTTCTGCAAAGTCCATCTTTTGCACCGATTCTTCTTCAGCCGATGACAATGGTGTGATATCGTCATAGAAACCATGAACCGTAATTCGCCCAGTTTTCGGGTTTCTCAATGATGTCAGTCCTTCTACTAATCGCCATGCCGCATTGGGAACATAACTGGCCAGTGAAGAATGAACGTCCGCATCCGCTGTTTTGACGTGAACATCAAAACTGACGATTCCCCGAACACCAGCGACGACTTCAAAATGATCCGCCGAATTTTTACCGCCGCCTTCCCAAATGCAAGCGTCGGCTTTCAGCTGGTCTTGATGGGCATCCACGTATTTTTCTACATGCTGACTACCAGTTTCTTCTTCACCCTCAACAAAAAACTTCAAATTCATTGGTAAGCCACCATGTTCATTAAAGTATTTTACAACGCCTAAGCGGGCCATTAATTCGCCCTTATCATCACAAACGCCGCGTGCGACAAGATGATCCCCTTTTACAGTTGGCTTAAATGGATCGGATTGCCACTCCGTTAACGGTTCGGGAGGTTGAACATCATAGTGATTATAAAACAGCACAGTTCGATTTGATTGGCCCTTAAATTCGGCAAAAACCACTGGATTCCCACCTTGGTCGTCCCATTTTTCAACATTATTTGCACCGAGCTCACGAAAAGTTCGTACTAAGTAATCACTAGTTTCTTGAATTCCTGTATTTTGAGCGGAAATGCTCGGGTGCTCTAAATATTCTTTAAAGTCCGCCCAATGTTCAAGGGCGTATTGCTCAATTGCTTGTCGTTCTTCAGTCATTTCAATCACCTTCTAAAATTTCCGTTGGCCATGTTGGTACACTTGCTTATCTTCTTGTTGAACGGCTGTCACATCTGCAAGCGGATTTTGGTCGAGCACTAAGAAATCAGCAAATTTACCTGGTTCTAGACTTCCATATTCGTTAGCCACCCCTAGTAAAGTTGCTGAACCCAGCCCAGCTGCTCGTAATGCTTGATAGTTGGTTGCGCCGGCCTTAACCATTAAACTAAGCTCTACTGGCGCATCTTTGAATTCATTAAATGGTGTTCCTGAATCAGTTCCAAAGGCTAATTTTACCCCCGACTTGATTGCATCACCGACATGTAAAAAGAAGTCATCTAGAAAAGCTTCTGCCTTGTCCAACATGTATTGCGGTAGCTTGCCCTGACCATATTTGGGAATTGTATATCCCGCAATCAACGTGGGAGTTAGGAAAGTACCTTGTTGTTTCATCAACTCGATATCTTCATGCCGCACGTAGCATCCGTGTTCAACAGAATCTACACCGGCCACGACCGCATTGTGAATGCCTGTCGCACCTTCAGCATGGGCAGCAACCGTCATATGCTTCGAATGGGCCTCTTTGACCGCCATTTGGAGTTCTTCTAGGCTTAGTTCTGTATCGTCAACTTGGTCAGTGGAAGACATTACCCCACCGGTCGCCATCACTTTAATGTTTTTTGCCCCTTCTTTAAACGCACAGCGGACAGCATGCCGCATCTGGTCTGGTGAGTCGACCAAGTATCCCCATGTAGTTTCACCATGTTCCCCTTCAGTAAAGTCACCATGACCACCCGTCATTGACATTGGCCGTCCCGATGGCATAATTTGGGGGCCAACAAACGGATGCACGTCCCGGTACTTTTGTAATTTGACATCGACATCAAACGCTGCTCCACAGTCACGGACATAAGTGAGACCAGCTTTTAACCCCGCTCGTAAGTTTTCCAATGCTTGCAGGGTCCCCTCAGTTTCCGTTAGATAATACAGTTTATTCGTTAGTGGATTCATGAACATGTGCGTATGGGCGTCCACCAATCCTGGCATAACGTAGCGCCCTTTTAAGTCCACTGTGTTATCTGCAGAACCAGAGTAGTTGCCTTGACCCACGTGGGTTAGTTTACCAGTTTTGTTATTGACCACCATCCAGGCATCGGATTGCACTTGATCGCTTGTTCCTTGAAATAAATTACAATTGAGATAAACAGTAGTTGTCATTTTAATCGCCTTCTTCTTGATTTTTAAGATACTGATTAAACCATTTTAAAACTTCCTTTAAACGCTGAATTCGTTGATCTGGCCTCCCCGTACGTGATAAATCGTGATTTGCACCATGAAAAACTACTAATTTAGTTGGTTGTTGACGCAATTTCAATGCTTGATACATTTGATAACCTTCGACAATTGGGCACCGAAAATCATGATCTGAATGCAAAAATAATGTTGGGGTTTGCACTTGACTGGCGTACCTTAGCGGTGAATGCGTCCAGAACTTTTCCATTCCATTTTGATCACTGAGGTTTACTGACAACTGATCAGGAACAAATTCAGGACCAATATCCGAAACCATCATCGATGACCATGTGGCAATACTCCGTTCGCTGACCGCGGCTTTAAAACGGTGGGTATGACCGACGACCCAATTAGTCATAAAGCCTCCATAACTTCCGCCAGTAATCCCTAGCCTTGTTCGATCAATTGCAGCTGTTTGCTGTAATACCGCATCAGTAAAGGACATTAAATCAGCATAGTCAACTTGACCATACTTGCCACGGAGGTCAGCATATTCATCCCCTTGACCAGCCGAACCATGCAGATTGGTAAAAAAGACAAAGTAGCCATTAGTAGTTAAGGTCTGCATTTCATGAAAAAAGCTTTTTCCATAAGCAGCCCGTGGACCCCCCATGAACTTCTAGGATTGCGGGATACTGTCGTCCTTTTACAAAATTATCCGGAAACATTAACCAACCAGTTGCTGTTTTCCCAGTGGAGTCTTGGTAATGAACTTCGTGAAGTTTAGCGACATGGCGTTGATCTAGGAATTGGTTGAAGTCACTTAGTTGGGTAACTGTTCCATTGTGATATCGATACAGTTGTTGCGGTTGTTCGGCCGTAGTGGCAGTGAAGATAAATTGATCGTTTTTAATAACAAATGAATTTACAGCTCCGGACCACGAAAAAAGTCGTGTTGTTTGATGACCATCGAATTGGTAAAACTCATTATGATCTACAACTGTCGTATAAAAGTACAGTTTGTCATCCTGAACTAAGGATGCATTGCCACTAACAACAGTCATATCATTCACTACAATGTTCCCTAAATTACTATCCCAAGGTGCTACTAACTCTAATTGATGATCGTGATAACGATAGAAATTAGGATTTTCTCCCATCCCAAACCTTTGACCATTACTTGCAACCGCAAACAACCGCTGATTTAAAATTGCAACATCGTCAAAGCGATATTGACCGGGACTAATTAGGTCGACTAAATCGTGATGAGAAAAATTATATTCGTAAAGCCCATCCTTAAATGAACGACTATTTTGGTAGGATACGCCCGCGATAAGTAGTCGCCCACCCTGGTACCAAAAGTTCGCAACATCAAAGGTTGGTGGAACGAGATCCGTCAGCAACTGGGTAGCTAAATTAAATATCCAGAGGTGATGACGAACTCCATTAACTTGGCCTTCATCATTCGACCAGTATGGCACCTCCGTAACCTCATGCCAGGGTTCAGTAGTTGGTTCATTTAATTGATAAGCACCAGATAAAAGTAATTCATGAGCGTTTAGTTCCTGTTCAACCTTCAATTCATAACCGTCTACTGTATACTGCTGCTCTTCGCTTAAATTTGTGAGGTTAAATTGATGAAGGCGTGTTCTTTTCGTTCTATGATCCGCAGTGGAGTAATAAAGGTGCTTGGGATCATGATTACTCAAGGCCAAACCAGGATGTTGACTAACCGAAAGTAGTCGTTGTGACTGTTTACCATACTGATCATAAACGCTCCATTGATAATGGTCTAATTGGTTTGCATCCGGTTGGGCAGTTACAAAAACGGTGTGTCGCCCATTTATTTTTAATTCACCAACGTTGACCAAGTTTACCAAATCGTTAACTGTTACACCATTCATAATTTTCACCAGCTTTCATTAACTAATTAGTAAATCATTTTTGTATAACAATGTCATTTGAAAATCATTGCACTATTCCGCTAAAGCAACGTAATGACCAGCAGACACTTCGCGTAACGGTAATTTAGCGGAATCGCCATCGTAAGTGAATGGTTGTCGCACCCGTTCGTAAGTTGGATCCGGAACCGGGACTGCCGATAGCAAGCTCTTAGTATATGGATGTAATGGATGGTTGACGATTTCATCCGCTGTTCCTAATTCAACTAGTTTGCCGTGATACATCACCCCAATTCGGTCAGAAATATACTTAACCATCGAAATGTCATGGGCGATAAATAAATATGTTAATTGCTTTGTGGATTTGAGATGTTCCATTAATTGAACAATTTGAGCCTGAATTGAAACATCCAGAGCAGATAGAGGTTCATCCGCGACCACAAATTCTGGATCCGTAGCTAAAGCGCGAGCAATCCCGATCCGTTGCCGTTGTCCACCAGAAAATTCATAGGGATAACGGTTCATTACATCAGGCGTTAGGCCTACTAGTTCCATTGTTTCTGCCACTCGTTGGTCAAGTTCTTGCCGACTACTGGTCTGCTGGTGAACTTTTAAACCTTCTGCAATGATATCGCGTACCGCCATCCGCGGGTCTAATGATGAATATGGATCTTGAAAAATCATTGCAGTTTCATGATGGAATTTTTTGAAAGCTCGCCCTCTTTTTAATGCCGTCACATCTTGACCATGATAGAGAATCTGGCCAGCAGTTGGTTGATAAAGGTTGAGGACGCAGCGCCCCGTGGTGGTCTTACCCGATCCCGATTCGCCAACTAAGCCAAATACTTCTCCACGACGAATACTAAAAGTCACGTCATCGACCGCGTGCACTTCATCAGGATGACCTTGGTGAAAATATTTTTTCAAATGCTTAACTTCAACTAGATTATTATTCATTGGCGGACCCCTCCTTGGTTAAACAGTCAGCATAATGTTGCCGGCGTTGCTCAAGTTTTTCTGTCAGGTGTACTTGTGGAGCCCGTTCGTCAAGGAGCCAAGTAGCGGCGTAGTGAGTGCCACTAACCTTAAAGAACGGGGGCATTTGTTGATAATCAATCGCTAGCGCATGTTGATTGCGATTTGCAAACGGATCACCCGCTGGTGGATTAATAAGATTGGGGGGATTGCCGGGAATTGATTCTAAGTCACCCTCATTCATATCCATTGTCGGTGTTGATTTAAGCAGTCCAACTGTATACGGATGCTGTGGATGATAGAAGATATCTTCTACCGTACCAAATTCAAGGATTCGCCCGGCATACATAACAGCAACCCGATCTGCAATTCCAGCAACGACTCCTAAGTCATGAGTAATGAAAATGACCGCTGTTTTGAGTTCATCACGAAGCTGTTTAATCAACGCCAAAATTTGCGATTGAATGGTTACGTCAAGCGCTGTGGTTGGTTCATCCGCAATCAATACTTTCGGGTGACAAACAAGCGCCATTGCGATTACAATTCGTTGTCGCATTCCGCCAGAAAACTGGTATGGAAAATTATTGAAACGCTGCTTAGCATTCACAATGCCCACTTTTTCCATAATGGTGAGTGCCCGTTGTCTAGCGGTTGCCCGATCTAGTTTTTGATGTTTTAATAACGGTTCCATAATCTGCTTGCCCACCCGCATAGTTGGATCAAGAGATGTCATTGGATCTTGAAAGATCTCAGCTAATTCGTTGCCCCGAAGCGCTTGAAGTTCTTTTTCTGGCATCTTTAGAAGATCTTTTCCTTTATACTCAACAGATCCACCCACAACTTTGGCATTGTTAGGGAGAAGTTGCATCACTGCCTTGGTAGTCACTGACTTACCAGAGCCAGATTCACCGACTAATGCAAGAATTTCGCCTGGATGAAGTTTTAGTGTGACATCGCGAATTGCATGGACTTCACCCTCCATTGTGTGGAAGTCAATGGAAAGATGTTTGATTTTTAATACGTCTGTCGCCATTTTATTTCACCCCTTTGTATTTGGATCAAAAGCATCCCGGAGACCATCACCAAGAAGATTGAAAGCAATCATCATCAGTGAGAGAACAATCACTGGCTCCCAGAGTTGGTATTGGTAAAATTGAAATCCTTTTTCACCAGCGTTTAATAGAGTCCCCAATGATGCATTTGGTGCTTTAACCCCAATGCCAATAAAGGATAGTAAAGCTTCTAGAAAAATTGCCGCTGGAATAGTGAACATTGTTCTGGTAATCACCACGCCCATCGTATTAGGTAGAATGTGTTTTAAGGCAATTTTGACGGGACTTCCCCCCATTGCTTCGGCTGCAAGAACAAAGTCAGCGCTTTTAATTTGCATTGCTGAAGCACGTACCAATCGTGCCATGAGAACCCAAGATCCTAAGGAAATCGCAAATACAATCGAAGTTAATCCCGGTTTAAAGATAATTAACAGAAGCATGATTAATACCAGTTCCGGAATCGAACTAATGATTTCGATAATTCGTTGCATGATGTTATCAACGCGACCCCCGCACCAACCGGAAACAAGGCCGTAAGGTACACCAATAACGATATCAACAACTGTTGCAAAGACAGCAATCATTAGTGAAATCCTGGTGCCATATAATAACCGCGATAACATGTCCCGACCAAGATTATCCGTTCCTAACAAGTAACTTGCGTTTTGAAATGGATGTAAGTTCGATAAACTAACGTTTTGCGCATTCGGATCATGAGGCATCCAAACCAACGAAATTAACGATACGACAACAACGAATGTTAAAAATACTAATGAGACCATTGCCGCAGTATTTTTCTTGAGTTCTCGCCACGCCTTCGTTCGAAAGGAAAGCGAGTGTTCTGCTAATTCTCCCGAGTGATTATGGAGAACATCAGCGTTCACAAACTCAAATGGCTGTGCAGTTTCAGGTTGTTTCATATTAGTGTTCCCCCTTTTCTTCGGAAAGAATTCGCGGATCAACCAGGCCATAAACAATGTCCGTTAATAAAATGATGCTACATAGCAGTAGGCAATAGAACATTGTTAGTCCCATAATGACCGGATAGTCGTTTGACAAGACGGAGTTAATAAATAGCTCCCCAATTCCCGGAACAGAGAAAATATTTTCTACCACCATGGAACCGGTAATGAGGGTCACGGCCAATGGACCAATTAGGGTTAAAGCTGGAATAATGCTATTCTTCAAAGCATGATGAAAAACAACTTCGCGGGTTGAAAGTCCCTTTGCTTTGGCGAGCAGAATATAATCTGAATTCAAAACTTCTACCATTTCAGTCCGGACAAAACGTGAAACCTGGGCCATTGGAACTGCTGATAACGCAATCGTTGGTAAAACTGTTGAAGGAAAGCCGTCCCAACTAGCAACTGGAAATAGACCGAGCTTAAATCCGAGATAGTATTGCAACAGGATTGCCAAAATAAAACTGGGAAATGAGATTCCGATTACTGCTAATGTACTGCTCGTTGTATCAACCCAGGTCCCTTTCTTCAGCGCTCCGAGACTACCGAGGATAATGCCAACTACGACGCCTAAAACAAGTGCTTGGAGACTAATGAGAATTGACGGACCAACCCGGCGCCCGATTAATTCAGCAACGGATGTACTGGTGTATTGGTAGGACATTCCAAAATTACCATGAAGTAAACCACCCATATAGGAAAGGTATTGCTGCCACACTGGTCGATTCAATCCATACTGTTTTTCAACCGCTAATTGTTGCGTCTTCGTTAATTTCATAGTATTGCCAAGTGGTGATCCCGGAATCATCTTCATTAAGAAGAAGGTTAGTGTTGCCACGATAAAGAGGGTTAAGACCATCATGAATAATCGTTTGCAAATGTATCTTTTCATAAGAACCTCCGTTTCTACAAATAAAGAAGGTCAGACAGAGGAGCAAGTCGACCTTCTTTATTGATCACGTTAATTACTTTTTCCATTGAGCATATTGGTATTGAGCAACTTTATTGAATGGTCCGTAATTTAGACCAGTGACGTGTTTTGAAACTAAGTGGGCTTGTGCAGCCGTGTATAGCGGGACTCCATCAGCATTGGTATGAACTTGTTTGTTTGCTTGTTGCAGGAGCTTGTAACGATCACTAGCGGATTTAGTACCGTCATTAGCTTCATTGAGTAAGTTATCGAGTTTTTCATCAGTGTTATTAGTGAAGTTAACCTTATTGCCAGTCTTCAGGAGGGAAAGGAAGTCGGAGGCATCAGGAACACTAGAGTTCCAGTCAGTTAAGTTCAATTCAAACTTACCGGCAAAATCACGGCTAACGTGTTGGGCATGTGGCAAGGTAGTTACTTCAACTTTGAGACCCTTAAATTGTTTTTGCAGGGTGGATTGAAGATATTCAGCAACTTGCTTTTGGTCATCAGTATTATCAGCTAACAGGTTCAGCGTCATATTATTCTTGCCGAGATCCTTTTGAGCTGCCTTCCAGTAATCTTGTGCCTTTTGCTTATCCTGTTTTTGAAGATGACCCGCTTCTTTAGCAAAATCTTCACCAGTCTTTGGATTTTTCATATCACCTTGAGGAACCCAACCAGTTGCACCCACCGAACCATCTTGCAGAACTTTCTTTGCCAATTGGTTAGTGTTAAACGCATAGTTAACGGCTTGCCGGAAGTTTTCATTTTTGGTCAATTCGTTTTTTCCGTTAAAGTACAAGTAATATTGGGTGGCCTTCAGACTCGTATGGAGTTCTTTATTTCCTTTATTCCCCTTAACGTAATCGGCAGTCACGGAAGTTTCTTGAACTTTGCCAGACTTAAAGAGGTTTTGTGCGGTGTTATTATCCTTGGTAACTTGGACATTCACCTTCTTCATATGAACGTTCTTTTTACCGTAGTAGTGCTCGTTCTTAACATAACTCCATTCATCATCACTGCCCCCATTCCAGTTGGTAACTTTAAATGGTCCGTTATAAACAGCCTTGGCTGATGATGAACCATACTTACTGCCTTCCTTAGCCAGGACTTTATGATTAACTGGTTTTAAATCTGCAGCAAAGCTGTTCCGAACGTTGACGGATGGCTGCTTTTTAGCAAAATTAAATTGTACTTTATATTTACCAAGTGCTTTGACACCTAATGATGAAGTTGGTGCTGTTCCCTTAGCAACTTGGTCATAGTTTTCGAGGTTAGCAACCTTATCAGCTGCTTGAGATTTGGTCTTGGGGTCCGCCCAATGCCGCATTGAAGCAACGTAATCTTGAGCAGTAACTTCATCTCCATTGCTCCATTTCAAACCCTTTTTTAAATTAAAGGTCCAAGTCTTGCCATCATTCGTTACGGTTGGCTGTGAAGCCGCTTCGCCAAGGACAACCTTATAATTTTTATCGTACTTATACAGTCCTTCAAATGCTTGATCTTGCATCGAAGTACTTGGTGTTTCGATGGTTTTTGCTGGATCCAGGGTGACTGGATTCGCTTTTAAGGTCACGTTTAAATCTCCACTTGCTTTGTTCTTCCCACTATTGCCACAAGCTGCTAACGACATTGCTGTTAAAGCGACACCAGCTAAAGTCACCACTTTTTTGTTCATCTTCATAATTTTTTCCTCCTGTAAGACGGTGGATTAACCGAAATTCTAATTGCTTTTTAATCTGACTAATGTCCGTAATGTCTGATTCCATGATCCTCACCTCACTCGAAAAGTTATTTAATTGAACAAAAAAGTCCTAAGCAGCTAATAAATTAGCTACTTAGGACGATCCATTTACCGTGTTACCACCTAATTTTATTTAGTCATTGCTGACTAAACCTCTTAACGTACGTATTCATACGCTGGCATGATAAAGGATGCATTCCTGGTAACTCTACTCAGTTCAAGTCACATTGCTCAAGGATGATCTTCAATGTTTGCTTAACCTTCCCCTTTCACCACTACGGGGACTCTCTGATCGTCAAGACAACATTTACTGTTCCTCTCGTCGCAAATCTTTGTTCAATTAATTGTTGTCTAAGGTATTAATTAGAATTTTCTAATTTGTCAACAGTTATTTCTAATTATTTTCAAACACCAACAATTTAGTAACCGTTTTCTTTGTTATTATAAAACCCTTTCGGAATAATAAAAAAACCGTGAAATATTTTTCCACAGTTTAAAATCATTATGCTTCTTGATGGGCTAATTTACCACAGGCAGCAGCGACAATTGCCCCTAATAAATCATCAATGAATGTATTCACGTGTCCACTGTCAGTGTCAAATTGCTTGATAATCCCTGACTTCACTCGATCAAGATAGCCAAAGTTAGTAACTCCAATTGTGCCATATAGTTCTGCAATCTGCAGTGCCAGTGCCTCATCCACGCCAAACACACCAGCGTCATTTTTAATAATTGCAGCTAAAGGCTCTGCAACTCGATTATCTTCAGTCAAGCGATCCAATTCTAGGCCGACCATCGCATTATTTAAAAATTCACGTTTGTGCATGACATCAATAACTGATTCCCGACATTCATCATGGGTTAGTTTTGGGATGAACTCTTCCTGCATCTTAAAGGTCAAGTTTACAAGATCATCAATCGTTACTCCACGCTCCTGAAGTCGCTCAACAACAAAGTTGAAAGCTTTCGTATCAGGATATTTAAAGTTAGTGTTCTGCATACTTCCTCCTTTTTATTTGTACCAGAGTGTTTTTAAAATATCATTTAGAATCTGCTTTTTTTGGTGCAGTTGGACGTGATTAGTATGTGAATAAACGTGTTCAGCATAGTTAATCCGCTGATTATGCAACAGGGAGCGGAGCATCTCCGACTGAATATGAGGCACTTCACCATCGGTCCGTCCGCCCTTAGCACCCATCCAATTATAAATTTTACCAATGCGAACCAAGGATGTGTGGCGAATTTGACGTTCCATTAATTTAAAGTTACGATCCTTGGATTTCTTAAATAACCACTTTGTAAATTTAGTTCGTTCACCGAATGTTTCATCAACGGGAGTCCCAAGCAAAATCACCTTGGGAAATCGCATATTTTTCTGAATGTCTGGGGATCTAATATAAGCATGGAGCCATTCGGTGCCACCATAGGAATGGGCCACTACATTTAAATTGCGGATATGGTACTGATTATGTAATATTCGCATTACCCGGGTTAACTGCTTGGTTTGATCCTGATAACCTGGAGTGTAGTTCCAATCATATAGTAACTGGATAATTGCATTTTTACGATTTATATCACCCTTGATGCGTACGTGACCATTGGGAGCCACCCAAATCGTCATCCTTTTTTGGGCAACGTTCCTTTCCTGAGCGGTGCTGATCAGTTTTTGATAAGTCCACGTGTTACCACCCCAGCCCGGAATAAGTAAAGTTGGCGTGGATTGATACCGAACTTGCGGATTATTGGTTTGAATGGACTGCTCTTTACTACCTCGTAAAAGATACAACTGAACTGCCCCACCAATCAAAATCATGATCAGAATAATTCTGATCATGACCCGACCAACTTTGGCAATCATCTTGCCACCTTCTATCTAACTAATATGTCTGATTTAACCGAATAACCGTGCCCAAAAACTCTTCTTCTTTGGCTTTTCCTCTTCTGGTTCTGGTGTTGCAGATGTTTGCGCTTCTTCTGCCGCCTTTTCTGGATGCAACTGTGGGTTAGCGACCCCAATCCAATCATAAAAGGCTGGCGCCTTTAACTCAACAAACTTACCGTTTTTGCCGTTGATCCCATCAACACATATTTCAACAGGTAATGCATTCCGATATTCTTCAATGGAATCTTTTTCAAAACCATTAAAGGTCGTTAAACGGGTAATGTCGAACAATAAACTGTTCTTTTCTTCATGATAAATAAAATCATCTTTCTGGGTAAGATACAGCTTGGCCCATTTACTACGAGCATTTTCTCCGAAATCATCTCGTAGGCCATCAGAGAAGTAATCCGGGACCGGCTCCTCGATTAATTTATAGTAATCACGGAAAATTTTCCGCGTGGTTGCTAAAAAGTCTAATTCACCAGTTGTGTGGTCAAAGAGGCGCCATGGTGTACTATCGTCTTCTAAATAGTTGGCTAACCGAACTACAAAGTCTTTAAATAGCGTGTTGTTTAAAGACTTGCGAACGCCGTAAATGTACTTAGAAGCAACCCCCTTCTTCTCGCTGTCAATGACCTTATCTAATTGAAGGTAGTAAGTCCGGCGGGCCGTTTCACGACGCATTGTAAAGCCAGAATTATAGTTGGTTGTACCAATTAATGGTGCATATGGCTTTGGACTATTTACTAATTGGTTCATCGTATCAACAATCAGCCGACGACTGTATTGTGGTTGTTGGAAAAAGTATGGTTGGATTTCATCAATTAAAACTGGATAAGAACTACCCTGTTTCATGTACGATTCCAGTGCCTGCATGGTCTTGGCCTTACGTTGATTGGCATCCGTTGGATAGATCGTGCCAAAGTCGATCATGGACTTGTCGGTGTTCCAAGTTAATTGATTAATAATCCGAAGTAGCGTTGTTTTGCCTGAACCAGCGCTAGCCCCTAAAATCAGAAAATTAGGAATATCATTACCATCTTCAGGATTAAGACTGGCCTTTTGACGAATTTCCCAGAGAAATGGCGCAGTGAAAGCATACATAATAGCTTCATAGAAGCGTTTACCATATTCGGGCGTGAAGTCAACTACAAATTGCTGGTAACCTTTAATAATATCTTCGATTTGATGGATCCCGTCACGAATTTGATTAATTGTGGCTAACTTACCAAAAGCAATTGGGAAGGTACCGGCATCATTCGGGGTATAAAGTCCCGTCTTATTATGAGCAATGTTCCGTTCCAGTGGCCGGTCATACAGGAAGGTTGTATACTTCTTCTCTACAGCCATATCTTGAGGTGAAACGGAAGCCTCCATAGCATTTTTAACATTTTCAGCAATTACTGCCCGATTTTTGATTTTTGGCCGAGCAGCCCGTGGCGATACGGCTTCTTTTTGTAACATCAAAACAGTATTACGTTGCTTGATCGCACGTTCTTCTTTGTCCTGGTCTTGGGTTCTGTTATTCGTAACATTCCGCATTGCTAAAGTTACACCTGCAGATAAATGCTGTTTATCAATCTGCTGTTGCACATCATCAACAATCAGGTTTGTTAATTCACGTTGAGCAATTTCGTCGGTCTGATCATTAGATAGAATGATGATATTATCATTGTCTTTATCAGCAGCTTTGATGGCCTTTAATTGTTTTTCAGCAACTTTGAGCAGTTCATTTGTAAAGTATGATTGTAATACAGGACGGAAATCCTTCTTAAACCGGTTGAGTAAAACTTGATATAATGGGTCGTTATCGAACACCATGACTTCCTCAAAGCGGTTACCGTTGCTATCAAATGATGGCTCATTTAAATCAACCGACCCCAGTACGACCCGGGTTTGTTTAGTAACCGGATTTGCCATCAAGTAAAATCTTGAATGAATTACCTGGGTAGGCGATACTTCTAACTTTAGCACACCAGCAATTGCTGCTAATTGTAATTGAGAACTCAAACTTTGAAAAAGTTTAATCGGAGTTTTATTAGCCGTACTAAGCATTGCATTTGCTAACGCATCTTTAGTCACGTTCTCCATTGAAGTATAGTGATGCTTATTAGGCGCACTACCAATTGCTAATTCTACTTGAACAAAACTTGCTAAGTATTTGTTCAAAAATTCCGGACTTACTTGTCCTGTTACCCCAATTAGCTGAGGGTATTTTCCCGCGTCAAAAATATCCTTAATCGTCATTTGAGCTGCTTTATGATTATGAATAATATTGATCCGGTTGGTATTTAAATCGTTGCCGGTCGTTTTGATTTCATCTGCCATTCTTTAATCTCCAATAATTAATGGAATACATACTTATTTTCTGCTATTTAACGCGATTTTTCAAGTAAATTAACTCTCTCATCACTATGTTCATTACTGTTCAAGATTTCATACAAAAAAGTTAAAATTTGTTGGAACAGTATTCAGCAAATTTGAAGCTATCATCTTAGATTAAATTTCTCTGGTTCCTGTTCCCCAATAATATCTCTGTTAAAGAATAATTGGATTGCCAGCAAATTTTTGGGCTGCCTGTTGATCGGAAATGCCTTCAATTACGAAATCAAGTTGATGCTTTTGAGCGAAGGTCAACCAAGCATGAATAAAATTCATGACAGTTTCTTTATCTTCGTCTTTGAAAATCAGCAAAGATAGTTTAATTCGTTGAATGGCTGGCAATTGGCGCTTGATAAAGGCATAACTATTACTGCCTGCACAAACATCATCAATCGCAATTTCAAATCCTAAGTCGCGCAACCTATTAATTTATTGGTCTAAATAGTTAATACTATGAACGTGTTCGTGACGTTCATTTATTTCAACGGCAACCTGGTTTTTGTAGGTTGTCCGAAGTTGCTTTAGAAACTGCCACGTGCTGTTAAATTGCATCTGGCACGGTTCAATGTTGATATATACTTTTCGATTTTGATGAGCACCAAGGGCACTTTGTAATGATTGTTCACTAATTGCGATCCATTGCTTATTACCGTCTGCGGTAGCTAATCCTTTTATAAAACCAATTCCTGGGAAATGCCCTTCTTCATTTCGAATCAGCATCTCATAGGAATCGATTTTAGTATTTAATGATTTATTAACGTTAATAATTGGTTGAAAAATACTGTACATTTTACTCCCTAACTTTATTTATTCACTGGTCATGTTTAATGGTGAAGTAGTTCCGTTTTCTATCTTTTGATCACTATAACGATCAGAATTTATCCATCCGCGACCATTCTCTTTTACAAGATATAACATTTTGTCAGCCCGTTTCAATGTTTCATCGAGCGACTCGTCTTTCAAATGATTAGTAATACTGCATGAAAAACTAATTGATAGTTTAAAACCGTCTTTCGATTTAAATGGTTGCTCACTGAGCATCCGCTCTACTTGATGCAGGAGTTTATCAACCTCTTTGATCGAATAGTTCGACACCACAATGGTGAATTCTTCGCCACCAAAACGGTAAACAAACCCGTGTTGTGGGAAGACGGTATGAATTTGTTTCCTTAAAAATGTTGAAAAGTGGTTGAGCACTTCATTACCCACAAAATGACCGTAAGTATCATTAATTGTTTTAAAATGATCAATATCTAGTGCTCCAATGACAATATTATTAGTTTCATTTTTATTAGCTAGTTTACTAATTTCGTGATCCAACGCCCGATAATTCAGCAAACCGGTTAAATCGTCACGCTGACTTTCTCTTTGAATTAACTTGATTTTTTCATCGTTACGTTGTTCCACTTTGACCAGTTGTTCTTCAAAGACTGCAATTAAAAATAATCCTAGTTTACATGCTGCAATGCTGACCAATGAATAATTACGATTAATAGCCAGTGTAATTAATTCGATGATCCCTAATGAAGCAATTGCCATAAAAAATCGAGCTCTTTTCGAGCAACCATGCAACTTAACTAGGAATAAACTAATTGAAGTAAAAACAATGGATTCAACGATCCAATACCACCAGTTAGTTAACGGTAGTAATCCCAAAAGGTACTCCGCTAAATTAGCAAAAAACGGTGTTAATGCTAATAATGGCCACCAGATTTTATAAACTCGGTTACGAAATACCATTACTGTGGCAATTACTTGCATGAAGACCACCTGGTTAATGTTTACTAATGATATTTGTAATAGAAAAAACTCTTGAATAAAGTACGTAATGATAATTACTAAGCCAATCATCCAACTATTAAAGGATAAACTCTTTGATGAAATCCAATATCTTTCGAAATATATCTGACTAATAATCATACAAACCACAATTATTGGTAAATAGATTATCGCGTCGAACAATTTATAACTAATCGTTTTGGCGATGCAAAAGTTCGAATAGGAGTTAAATATACCACCATCGCTCCAGAACAAAACTTAACTAAAAACCAACTAAAGGAAGTTATCGAAAACAGAACGGGTGATCAACATTATGGTTTCTAATATTTTTACTGATATTTTTCATTCTGGCTCACCACTATCAATGGTATTAATCCACTATCAGCAGTACTATTTATTTTATGTATTTACCCAATTTTAGGTCCACTCGTCTGGTTCTTTGTTGCAGTATCTTACGTGATTTTTCAACGCAAAGATGAATTGCCTCACCAGCATCAACTGAAACATGAACCATTTATCACGATCATGATTCCAGCTCATAATGACGAAGTAGTGATTCAAAGTACCCTTGAGTATCTTTTAACCCAACTCAACTACCACAATTACGAAGTTTTGGTAATGGACGATGATAGTACCGATTCAACTCCGGATATACTACAAGCAATGCAGCAACAATATTCCCGCTTGCGTGTGATTCGGATTAAGCAGAACTAGGGAAAAGCCCATGCTTTTAATATTGGGTTATTCTATGCCAAAGGAAAATACATTCTGAGCAATGACGCTGATACCATTCCGGAAAAAGATGCCCTCGTCAAGTATATGCGTTACTTTACCAGTCCCCAAGGGATTAACTACGCGGCCATTACAGCTAACATGGATGTTTATAATCCGTTCATCTCTTTGGGGAAAATCCCAAACGGTTGAATTTTCCAGTATTGTAGGGATTATTAAGCGGAGCCAAACAGCTCTTAACGATACTATGTACGCTTATAGTGGTGCAAATACCATGTACCGTCGTAATTTCCTGATTAATGTTGGTGGCTTTCGCCAAGATCGTGCAACTGAAGATATCAGTATTGCCTGGGATCACACGTTTATGAACGTTACACCGAAATTTGCACCTGATATCGTGTTTCATATGAATGTTCCAGAAACGTTTCGGGATTTGTACCGTCAGCGCAAGCGTTGGGCTCAAGGTGGTACAGAAGTATGGTTAACTAATTTCTTAAAGGTCTTTCGTCACCCTTAGCAATATCGTTTTGTCATGCCAATGCTAATTGATACGACCTTTTCAATTATCTGGTCATTCTTTTTCTGGATAACTTCGGTATTTTTTATGATTGTAATGCTCTACTATGCCATGCATGGTAATTACGAACGCGTTTGGCATGGCATTGCAATGAGCATGATTTTCGTTAATTTCCAGTTAATTGCGGGTCTCTTTCAGGTTTCTGCAGCACTATTATTTGATTTTAATGGTGCGAAGTTACGGTACTTTATGTTTTCGCCAATCTATCTTCTCTTTACATGGATTGTTAACCAACTTACGATTGTCACGACTTTCCATAAGGCTGTTAGAACAGTGATGGGTTATGGAAGTGGTAAGTGGATTAGCCCGGCTAGAAAGGTGAGCGATCTTAATGAATAACTTTGAAATAATTTTGTTGTCGACATTTATCATTTTTTCAGTGATATGTATTCAGGCTCATTACCGCTATAAAAAGAAAGTAGGAATTGATAATGAGAAACCGCTACGAATACTTTGGACAACCCGTATATAATCAATCCGCAGAATATCAAGGCCCCGGTTATGAACTATTATTGAGGGAGTTTAATATCCTAATACTAGTCACTGGCAATTACCGCAAAATGTTGCTAATTTTCCGTTGAGTAAAATTATTGAAACCATTCAGCGGATGGATTTGAATGATGGACAGACATTGCGCAGTTTGGCATTGAATATGACAGTTAGTCAAATGGTTGATTATCACGCTGACTACTTTTTTACCTGGGTATTAGGAATTGTGGATGTTCAGAAACTGATTGTTGAAATCAATAAAGATGACATTTTAAGCACTAATTACGTTCAACAATTGAAGCTTCGTCGCACGCTTAAAAAGCTTTCGCAAAGTAAAATTTGCGTTGCCATTGAAAATGTTGACTCGTCTGCTCAAACCTATGATCGATTATGCAAATTTCTACCATACACTGATTATTTAAAATTCAACATCAATGCTTTCAATAAGTCATCACCCCACTGGATTGATATCACTTTGGTTCAGTGGAAGAGAAAATGCGTCCGTTGGAATGTAGTAACCATGGCTGGAAAAATTGAAAAACCTACCCAAGAGGTATTAGTTGGCCAACTACACATTGGTCTTCGTTAAGGATATTTTTACGGACAAACAACAATGCTTCACAAATGAAACAAGAGGATCCTAAACGCAGCATTACGTTAAGATCCTCTTGTTTTTTGTAAATTTAGTGTTTAGCAATAAAATCAAGTAACTGGTAAATTACTTTTTTATTTTCCTCAGGAACGCCATGATTGATAATTTCCTCCGCAGTTTGATGAAGGTCATTATGCTCCATTGGATATTGATTATCATTAATGGCAATCTCCCGAACATTATCAGCAGCTGGTTCAAAATGGAATTGAAGACCAATGACATTGTCATTCAAAATGAAACCTTGGTTTTCAACTAAATCACTGCTGAATAATAAATCAGCTTCTTTGGGAATTTCAAACATTTCTTCATGCCAATGTAACGCAGTCAATTGTTCTGGAATACCTGGAATGATATTGCTTTTAAGGTATACAGGTGCCCACCCCACTTCTTTATGAGGAGCTTTTTTAATTGAATAACCTAGTGTTTTAGCAATTTGTTGTCCACCAAAGCATGCTCCAAAGATTGGCTTATGGTCGTTCATCATTTGTTGGATTAAAGCACGTTCCTGTTTAATCCAATCAAAATCATCGTTAGGACTCATTGGACCACCAAGGATAACTAGCATATCAGTTTGATCTGCGGTCGGTAAATTACCAAAAGTTGCTGGATGGTAAATGAACATTTCATGACCATGATCTTGTGACCATTGTTGAATGGCGCCTGGCCCCTCGTTTGGTGTATGTTGCAAAACATTGATTCTCATCGAATTATCCTTTCCATCGACGGCAATGTTGTAATAGGTATCGCCTGCAATTACCTAAATTTTCGGTCATTTTACCACTAATTGAAAATTTTAACAAACAGACAATGGAAATCCGTTATTTAATTGAGACTAAAGTTATTTTACATAATATAATTATTGTTAATAAGCGACTTTTCAAAATAAAAGATCTCCTAGACGTGAAAATTAATAATCTAGGAAGTCTAATACTAAGCTAAATTAAGTGAGTTAATCCATTTGTCAACTTGAGATGAGCTGTTAAGCACTTCTCCTCGATTCAAATTGACGTCGTAATTATTGTCTTTAATTGTGCGTTCAATCAAACTTTGTGCTCGGTCATAGTTAGTACCACCTGAAGTTGCAAATAATGCTAAATTCTTACCATTTAAGTCCAAGTGATCAATCACAGTACTGATTATCCGCGGTGGAATGGCCCACCAAATTTGATGGCCGATGACAATATTTCGATAATTTGAAATATCAGGCAAATCATCTTTAATAGCAACTATACTGATATGTTGATGTTGTTCAATAATAGTTCGGCTATTTTCGTCGTGCCAGTTTAAATCTGCAGCAGTATAAGGCTGATCAGGATGAATTTAAGCAATATCTGTATTTAATTTATTATCAACTGTTTCAGCTACTCGCTTTGTAGTATTAGTTGCTGAGTAATATAGAACTAAAGTATTTGCCATTAGAAAGGCCCCCTTTTTATATTTGTCGTAGATTGTAATATTTAAGTTAACAGTTAAATAAGTGGACAAGAAAACCCACAAAGGTCTTTAATGGTGTCGCTAAACTAATCCAAGAAAGAAGGACCTTTATGGGCACCACTATATTATCATTTCAAGATCGAGTTGTCATCGAAACTTTGCACAAAGAA
>NZ_JACJKU010000025.1 GCF_016901675.1 Limosilactobacillus coleohominis | reverse complement strand
CCCAATATGTATCCGGGTTTCATATAGCTTAATGCCTCACTTAATTATTTTCACTAATTAATACAGTAACGTTATCAGGACCACCTGCTTGATTTGCTAAATCAACCAGTTGGCGACACTTATCTCCGACTGAAATGGTTTCATTACCTAGAACAGACTTGATTTGGTCATTCGAAACCATTTTAGAAAGGCCATCTGAACATAATAATAATTGATCATTTTTCCCAAATGGGAAAGTATGAACATCAATTTTAGCATCATCAGAGATTCCGATAGCTCGTGTAATGATATTTTTTTGTGGAGAAAGTCGTGCCGCATCTTCAGATAAGTCACCGCTTTTTACTAATTCATTTACTAAGGAATGGTCAACTGTAATTTGCGTTAAGAGGCCATCATGAAAGATATATCCACGACTGTCACCAATATTCGCAACAACCACTTTTTGACTGCCGATAAATAAAGCTGCCACTAATGTGGTTCCCATTCCTTGGTATTTATCATTTTCTTTTGATTTTTTTAAAATAATTGTATTTGCAGCCAAGACTTGTGTTTGGAACCAGTTTTCGGCTTCCACACTGTTTTCAGGTCCGGCCGTCATAAAATCATGACCTAGTTGATTGATAGCAATCGTTGCAGCTACGTCACCACTACGATTACCACCAATTCCATCTGTGACCACAGCTAATAAATTATGGTCCTTTTGAAAGACACGAACACGATCTTGATTTTCTGATCGCTGTTTCCCAATGTCAGTTTGATAAGCAGTTTTCATAATTAAATCAAATTTTCCTTTACTTGATCCGTTGTAAAGTTCCAATAAAGAAACCATCGGAACCAAAATCACTCGGTAAAATCGTGAGTGTCTTTTTTTGACGGTCATTTTTAATTGCACGGGCAGTTTGCGTTCTTAACAAACAATATTCAGGGTGTTGCTTTAAAAATTTCAACACCGTTTGTTCGTTTTCTTGTTGAAAAATTGTGCACGTACTATAAATTATTATACCGCCTTTTTTCAATTTCGGGGCAACTGCATCCAAAATTGATAACTGAATCTGATGTAAGGACTCACTATTATCCAAAGTTTTATCGTATCTAATTTCGGGTTTTCTTCTAATCAGTCCAATTCCAGAGCAAGGGGCATCCACTAAAATTTTATCAAAAGTTTCATCGTCAAACTGATCATTCACTTTTCTCGCATCTAGTTGATATACTTTTACTCGATCAGAGACACCTAACCGCCGCATATTTTTTTGAATCAGCTTAACTTTATGTTGGTGAATATCTAAGGCATCAACTTGACCAGTTTGTGGATCCAGTGCTGCAGCTATTTGGCTGGTTTTACCACCAGGAGCTGCACAGGCATCTAAAACTCGTTCATTCCCCTTTAAATGCATACTCTCGACAGCTAACATTGCGCTTTCATCTTGCACTGTTACTAAGCCATCTGCGAATGCTCTGCTTTCTAAAGCATTCCCCTTTTCCACTACTAGCCCATCCGCAGCGACCTTGCTGGTTCTAACTTGAACGCCATCTGCGGCAAGGAGTTGAATGGCCTCTGAAGCGTCTGTGATTGCAGTATTTACTCGCAGACTTAAATGAGCTGGATCATTAATGCTTTCAACAATTTTAACTGTCTCATCCTCACCATACTGATTAATTAATGTTTTAATCAGCCATTCAGGCAGGCTTCCTGTAATAGAATAACGCTTCACAGGATCTTGAATTTCATTAAAATCCCTGGCTCCTGTTCTTAAGAAGGCATGCAAAACCCCTGTTACAAATTTACGTATTCCTGGATTACCACGTAATTTAGCAATTTTAATTGCTTCATCAGTAACCGCCCAATCAGGCACCCGGTCCAAATATTGGTACTGATATATTGACATCAGTAACAAAGTTTTAACCCAACTTTGTGGTTCTTTCTTGATAAATGGCGATAGCCAATATTCAAGAGTCAATTTACGTTGTAAAACACCATAAACAATGGTAGTGACAAACCGTTTATCAGCGCTACTTAAGTCACTGTTCTGCAGTGTTTGATTAAGTTGTAAGTTAGAGTAAGACCCCCGTCCTAAGACCCTATCTAAAGTAGTCAAAGCCAAATTGCGGGGGCTCTTTTTTACAGATTTATTCATTTGTGATTGCTTGTACTCCTGGTTGTAAATCCTGATGACCATTTAAGTAAGCAGTAATATCCATAAGTTGTTTCCCTGCTGGTTTCAGTTTATTAATCGTATATGTAGTACCATCACCACCAGCTAAAACTAATGCGTGCTTTTCAATCCGCACTACTTTTCCCGGCTCCAACGACGTAGATTCCTTCAATGGGGTGATATCGTAAATTTTGGTCCGCAGGCCATCAATAATCATGTTACCAATTGGCATTGGCCGCAATCCACGTACCATATCATCGATTCGGTCAGCTGGCATCGTATAGTCAACTCGTTCTTGTTCAGAAGTAATATTTGGTGAAAAGACCACCTGATCTTCATTTTGAGCAACTGGATGAACATTACCTGAGATTAAATCAGGTAGTACATCCATTAACAGATCACGACCAACCAAACTTAATTTTTCAAACATGGTTCCAGAATCGTCCTGCTTTGTAATTGGTACTTTCCGTTGTGCAATGATGTCACCGGCATCCATCTTCTTCACCATGTACATAATAGTAACTCCCGTTTCAGAGTCACCATTCATGACAGCATACTGGATTGGTGCACCACCACGATATTTAGGCAATAAAGAACCATGGACGTTGATAGCGGCAATTTTTGCTGCATTTAGCATCTTAGTGGGTAAGAATTGACCATAAGCCGCTGTAATCATTAAGTCGGGGTGCAAGTCAATAACCCTTGCCATTTCATCGCTACCACTCAACTTAGCAGGTTGTAACACTTCAATATCATGCTTTAATGCCAGTTCTTTCACTGGAGATGGTTTCAAAATATGTTTACGCCCTTGGGGACGGTCAGGTTGTGTCAAGACAGCTTGAACGTCATAAGCAGGGTCTTGGATTAATTTCTCTAGAATTGGTACTGCAAATTGTGGAGTACCCATAAATATAACTGATGTCATTTTTATCCTCTCTTACAAAAAGTACTGTGGCTCTGGATCAATCGATAACTCCGCACCACGTTGATACTTGTTTTGTGATTCCTGCATTATCTGGGTTAACAGTTCATGCAGTTTGTTGTCATGTCGATATTTAATAACAATTTGATAGTAATACCGATCCTTAAGACGTGCAATTGCCCGCGGTGTCGGTCCTAAAATAATAGTATCTGAAGCTAGTTGGTTTCCTAACTCCTGTCTTATATCATACATCATTTTGGCTGCTACCCGCTCTTCACGATGACTGCCCATAATCCGCACTGTGTAATAATACGGTGGATAACTAGCCATTTGCCGAATTTGCATTTCTGTATTAAAGAATTGCTGGTAATTGTGCTTTTGAACAAGTTTAATTACATAATTATCAGGATTGAATGTTTGAATGAAAACCTGACCATTCTTCTGGGCACGTCCTGCTCGTCCACTGACCTGTGATAGCAGGTCAAACGTTCGCTCACTAGCACGAAAGTCAGGTAAATCTAATCCCGTATCAGCATTCAATACCCCAACTAAAGTTACGTTAGGAAAGTCTAAGCCCTTAGCGATCATTTGAGTTCCTAACAAAATGTCTGCTTGACCATCACCAAACTGTTGTAATAATTTTTGGTGCATGCCCTTTCTTCTGGTAGTATCCACATCCATTCGAATAATCCGCGCTTCTGGCATTAAGTGCTGTAATTCAGCCATGACTTTTTCAGTTCCCGTTCCATAATAGCGAATATGCCGACTATGACAGTTCGGGCAGATATTAGGAATGGGTTCTTCATGTCCACAATAATGGCACTTCATCGTGTGACTATCTAAATGCATAGTTAATGAAATATCACAATTCGGACATTTCAAAACAAATCCACAATCCCGACACATGATAAACGAAGAAAAGCCTCGCCGATTCAACATTAATATGCTTTGTTCATGCTTGGCTAAACGATCCTTCAGTGCAGTTAATAGTTCACTTGAAAAACTTGTTTCTCCACGACGCTGTACTTCAGGACGCATATCAACAACATCAATCGGTGGCAATGGTTTTTGATTTACCCGATGTGGGAGACGCAATAATTGATAATTGCCGGCCATTGCTCGCGAGTAACTTTCTAGGCTGGGTGTTGCTGAACCTAACAGTAACGGGGCTTGATGGTAGTGAGCCCGCCATTTTGCTACTTCACGCGCATGGTAGCGAGGAGTGTCGTCTTGCTTATAGCTAGTTTCATGCTCCTCATCCATAATTATGATTCCGAGATTATCTAATGGAGCAAAAATAGCAGAACGAGCTCCAACTACTACGCGAGCCTCTCCTCGTTCTATCCGCCGCCATTCATCATAACGCTCTCCAGCTGATAATCCTGAATGCAAAACTGCTACTTGCGATCCGAATCTTGCTCGTACCCGACTAACAATTTGTGGTGTCAAAGAAATTTCTGGAACCATTAGTAATGCGGTTTTGCCATTTTTTAAAGCTCGGGACATTGCTTGCAAGTAAACTTCAGTCTTACCGCTTCCGGTGACGCCTTCTAGTAAAAACACTTGATTGTGCCCCTGATCAATAGCGTCAGTTACTTGATCCAATGCGGTTTGTTGATCAGAATTCAGCTGTAGAGGATTTCTGGCAGCCTGGTCTTGAATATCAGCACCAATCGGTTGACGATATACCTCAACGTTTGTGGACTTAATCCACCCCTTCTTAATGGCCTGTGTAAATGGTGCTGCTGATAATCCTGTTGATTGTCTTGCTTCTTTTAAAAGTACTTTTTTACCAATAATGGTTTGCAAGTAATTGACAAGTCTTAACTGATTCTTGGCATTGGAACGAATTCCATCTCGCAAATTTTCATATTGCTCAAAAGATAATGCTGGCTCAATTTGTACTGCGGTTTTCACTCTTGCCCGATCATTAACTTGATATTCAAAACTCACTTTACCTTGACGGCGAAGTTTTAAAAGTCGACTGACTAGTTCTGGATGATCTTGCACACTAGCGTAGTCCAGCTGATCTACATTGTTAAACAACAATTGTCGGTCATTTTCATCAATATCATCAATGATTCTCACAACTCGAGTAGATTTGGCTTTCAATGCATTGGGAAGCATTGTATACAGACACGAAATCCAAAAAGAATACGTTTGGTCTGCTAGCCATTTGCTTAAGGCTAGCATTTCTGAATTAACCACTGGCGTTAAATCCATTAATGCTGTGATCTTTTTTAAATGACCATCGTAGTCACTAGGTTGGTCTAACCCAACAATGAAGCCTTGCACTTTCCGATGACCATTGCCAAACGGCACAATTACACGCATTCCCACTTGAACCTGGTTCTCTAGACGTTCTGGAATTTGGTAGGTATATGGTCGATTAGTCTGTAATGTTGGTACATCTACTATTACTTGCGCTAACTCAGCCATTTACAACCACCCTCACTTTTTTAACATTGAATTAACTAACTGCATTAGTTTAACACCAATCGCTTGTTTGGTATCCTGAGCCCATGGTTCTGGATCATAACCAGGACGTAAGATCGTCACTTTATTAGTATCAGCGTTAAACCCTGTATCAGACTGACTGACATCATTTGCAATAATTAAATCAGCGTGCTTACTAGTTAATTTTTGCTGAGCATTTTCTATCACATCTTGTGTTTCAGCAGCGAAGCCAATCGTTAGCTGATCCTTTTTTTGTTCTCCAAAAGTTTTCAAAATATCAATGTTAGGCTCAAGTTGTAAATTAATTTGCTCTTGACCAGCAACTTTCTTGATCTTTTGGTCAGCATAATTAGTCACTTTAAAATCAGCAACTGCTGCGGCCATGATGAGTGCATTGCTTTTATCAAAAAGCTGATTAATAGTTTCATACATATCTTGAGTCGTTTGAACTCTGTAAATCGTCATCCGATCACCTAATTTTGGCAACGAAATACTCGTGCGGCCGGCAACAACGTCTACTTGCGCTCCCATATGATACGCAGCTTGTGCAATTGCCCAGCCCATTTTCCCGGAAGACCGATTACCAATATAGCGAACCGGATCAATTGGTGAAAGAGTACCACCTAAACTGATAATAATCCGTTTACTAGCCAATTCATTACTTTGGTGAATTACTCCATTAAAGAAGTTTACAACATCAATTGGCTCCGGCATTCTCCCATCACCAACATACCCCTCTGCTAGCTTACCATGTACAGGTTGCATGATAACTTTACCGTCTTGAATCAATCGGGCAATGTTACGCTGAGTCGCAGGCTGCTGCCACATATGAGTATTCATTGCAGGTACTACCACAACGGGACTAGGAGTAGCCAATAAGGTTGTTGAGACTGGATCATCTGCAATCCCATTTGCCATCTTAGCAATTATATCTGCACTTGCCGGTACTACTAACGAGTAGTCCGCCCAATCAGCTAACTCAATATGCGGAATTTGTCCCTTTGTAGACGGTTCCCACAAATCTGTCATTACTGGATAATGTGTGAGAGATGCTAGTGTGGCTGGTCCTATCAATTTAGTCGCAGACTTTGTCATAGCAACTCGCACTTGATGACCAGCTTTTTGTAGCATTCGAACAACCGTTACAGCTTTAAAAGCGGCAATACTTCCTGTAATATGTACTACAATTTTTGCCATGCTCATACTCCTAATTTACTTAATTGAATAAGTAATGGGTCAGAAAACAACGACGGTATTTTCTGACCCATTATTTAATAAGAATAATTAATCTTGTTTATCTTCCGTATGGTATGGGTCGATTGTGACTTTACCGGCCTCAATTTCTTCTAGTGCTTTACCAACGGATTTAGCGGATTTGTAATGATCCAATAGCAATGGCTTGTCGCCTTCCATATTGACAGGCTTGTCACTGTGATCAGCACGCCACTTATCAGCTTCATATTTATCAATCTCATTGGCCCGCTTACTTGCCAACATAATCAGTGAGTATCGTGAATCAACACGCTTTAAAAGTTCATCAACTGATGGGTATAAAATCATTTTTTAGACTCTCCTAACATTTCAAGATAATCTGGCATCACTCGTGGAACCCGTAGTCGTTCAGTCCGGATAATATCTTTAATTTTTTCAACAGCATTTTCAACCTTATCATTAACAACCGCATAATCATAATTTTGCATCATTTCGATTTCACCAAATGCTTTATGAATCCGTTTGTTAATAACATCCATACTGTCAGTACCACGATGAATTAACCGATGCTTTAATTCCATTAAATCAGGTGGTGTTAAGAAAATGAACACACCATTAGGGCTCTTGGAACGAACCTGCATTGCCCCATTGACTTCAATCTCTAAGAAAACATCTTTCCCAGCATCTAACGTATCATTAATATATTTTAATGGTGTGCCATAATAATTGTCAACATACTTTGCGTATTCAAGCATTTGTCCAGTTTGAATATTATGTTCGAATTCTTCTTTAGAAACAAAGAAGTAATCAACCCCGTTTTTTTCACCAGGACGCGGCTTTCTAGTAGTCATGGAAATCGAATATTGAAAATCATTCCCAGGCTGATCAAATAATGCTTTACGTACTGTTCCTTTACCCACTCCAGAAGGACCTGAAAGTACAATTAACATTCCACGTTTTGTCATTTGTGATTAACTCCTCATTAAAATTAACAGTGTATTAGTAGTATTATTAAATACTTTAACCGTTAAATCAACCGTTAGGAAGAATCAAAATTAAAAAAGTAAAAAAACTTGCTTTTATGAACGTTTGTTCGTATACTATTAATTACAAACAAGCGTTCGGAGGGATGATTTTGAAAAACATAAATTCAAATCTATTGAATCGCAGTTCATTAGCACTAAATAAGTACTTTCACACCATTTTTAATGACGAACCACTCTCTGATAAACAAGCCCAAGTTAAAAAAGTTTTACCATACCAACCAATCGCACAACGTAAACTTTTTACCAAGCTGGCCATTGCTGACCATCGAGAAATTTTCATGCAACTCAACCCACTAACAACCGCAGGTAATATTATTAATTGTCGAGGGCAACTCAGTAAATTATCAAACGGCCTCTTTCGATTAAAAAACCATAATGTTTTATATATTTTCTCATTACAACAGATTCGATATATTGCTGGATAAAAATAAGGTTAGCTTTTCACAGCTATAAAGCGTACCCCCAAAGTTGGAAATCGACTTTGGGGGTATTTTTTATTCATGAGCCATTTTTAACAGTTCACTTGCATGCTCTTTGGTTAATTTAGTAATTTTTTCACCTGCTAACATCCGCGATAATTCATTGACTCTTTCGTCATGATTTAAATTCGTAACGGTTGTTGTAGTGCGATTATCATGGACTGCTTTTTTAATTAAAAATTGGTGCTGAGCAACCGCAGCTACTTGTGGTAAATGAGTAATGCATAATACCTGTGAATGGTCAGCAATCACTTTAATTTTATCAGCAATCGATTGTGCTACCCGACCGCTAACTCCGGTATCGACTTCGTCAAAAATAATACTAGTAACATCAGTCTTAGTAGCAAATATTGTTTTCAAAGCTAACATTACCCGAGATAATTCACCACCGGAGGCAATTTTGGCTAATGCTCCCATTCTCTCCCCAGGGTTCGTTTGAATATAGAATTCCACATCATCAATTCCCATGGGGGTAAACGTGTGAACCGGAATTTTAGCAAAGTGAACTTTAAACACTGCTTTGTCCATATACAATGCTGCTAATTCTTTATGAACCCGTTTCTCTAAATCTTGAGCAGCATGTTTACGTTGACTGCTTAGTTGCTCACCAATGGTGGTCAGTCGTTCAGTAATTGAGTCAAGTTGCTTGGCTAAATCGTCACTCGAATCAACGGTCCCTTCCATCTCTGCTAATTCATTTGAAATTTTACTATAGTAACTTAAAACATCCGCTACAGTATCTCCATACTTATGTTCTAAATCGTTGATTAGGTCTAGGCGAGTATTAATTTCACTTAACCGTTCATCATCAAACTCCAGCCCATCTAATTCATGACTTGCTAAATTAGCGACGTCCTGCAGACTATAATATGCATCTTCTAATTCTTTTCCTAAATCAGCGTAACTGTCATCAAATTGAACGATCTCATTAACTGAATTCATTACATTAGCAAGCTGATCTAATACAGGAGCATTTTCTCCGCCATTAAGAGTGGCACCAACTAATTGCAAGGTATGCTGGATCTGTTGGAAATTTTCTAACCGATCGCGTTCGCTAATTAATGCTTCTTCTTCATTACTTTTTAAATCAGCGTCGCCAATTTCCTTAACCTGATACCGAAGCATATCCAAGCGTTGCGCCCACTGCTGTTCATTGGCCTGCTTCTTTTCTAAAGTCTGCTTTAACTTGCGATATTGGTTGTACAATTCTTGATACTGCTGTAATAGTGGAGCAACCTTCGCCCCTGCAAAGTGATCTAGCATTGACAAGTGTTGTTCCGGTTGCAACAGTTGTTGAGTATCATTTTGTCCTTGAATATCAACCAACGGGGCACCAATTTTTCGCAATAACGTTGTATTTATCAGTGTGCCATTAGCTCGAATGGTGTTGCGTCCATTACGATGAATCTCGCGCGAGACGATCAACGTATTATCACTATGGTCAATTCCTAATTCATCTAATAATTCCAGGTAAGCCGTATCATCTGGTAACGAAAATTGACCTTGTACTTCAAGTTTATCGGCTCCTTTTCGGATTAATTCTTGAGATCCGCGTCCACCTACTAATAATCCAACTGCATCAATGATAATGGACTTCCCAGCTCCAGTTTCACCGGTTAACACTGTCATATTTTCGCCAAACGCTAACGTTAAATGGTCAATAATAGCTAAATTATCAATGGTTATTTCTTGTAGCACATCGATTACCCCTTTAATTTAAGTTTGTTAATATCTGTTCAAACTTAATTGCATCTTCACTGGACTGGCAAACGACCAAAATACTAGTGTCATCCCCAATTGCAGTAAAAACTTCTGGAAAGTTAAGACGTTTGATTAAAACTGCTGCCATCGGTGCATGCCCAGGGCGCATACTTAACGACAAAAATCGATCAGACCGTTTTAAAGATTGAAGATCGTTATTAATTGCATTGGCTAATTGTTGTTCGCGGTTTTCTTGACGTCGGGTTGGCATACTATAACGATATCCGCCATCTGAATTTGGCACCTTAACCAATTGCATTTCTTTAATATCTCGTGAAATGGTTGCTTGTGTCACATGAATTCCTGCATCTAGTAATAATTGAACGAGGTCTTCCTGGCGTTCCACATTATTATCTTCAATAATTTCTCGAATCTTAGCTTGGCGATCTACTTTTTTCATTTATTTTCCTCCTTTCCCATTCATTATTTATTTAATTCAGAATATGCATCGTCAATAACCTGATTAACGTCTACTTGTGGAGCGATGACTCCTTCGTGATCAGTGAGAACAAGATGAACTAAAAATTCAACATTTCCTTGACCACCCTTAATTGGAGAGAAATCTAATCCTTCAACATCAAACTGATTCTCAGTCGCAAACTTCATAACATTGTTAATAACTTGTTCATGTACAGAACGATCCCTGACAATACCGTGTTTGCCGACGTGTTCTTTTCCTGCTTCAAATTGGGGTTTAATTAATGCAACGACCGAACCACCTTGTTTCAAAATATGACTCAAAGGTGGCAAGATTAACTTAAGTGAAATAAACGAAACATCAATGGAAGCAAATTCAGGCTGACCTTTAGTGAAGTCTGCTAATTTACTATAGCGGAAGTTTGTTTGCTCCATTACTTCAACCCGCGGATCTTCCCGAAGTTGCCACACTAACTGGTTAGTTCCCACGTCAAGTGCATAACTGAGTTTTGCGCCATTCTGTAACATTACATCAGTAAAACCACCAGTTGAAGAACCAATATCCAATACTGTTAGATCTTTAACGGAAATATTAAACGCCTTCAGTGCCTTGGCAAGTTTTAAACCTCCCCGACTTACATAGGGCATTTTCTTACCTTTCATGTGTAACGTCGTCGTCACTGGGATCTTTTGACCAGGTTTATCCAGTCGTTCATTGTTTTTCCCTAATATTTCTCCAGCCATAACAGCACGTTTAGCTTGTTCTCGTGAGTCAAACAGTCCTTGCTTTACTAATAATACGTCAACACGATCTTTTTCCATTTATCTCACCTATTTAAAATACGCTAAAAACTCATCTAACAATTCAAAATCACAGGATGTTTGCTCTGCTAGCTGGTGTTGAACATTCTGGGCACCCTGTAGAGCCAGTGCAAGTTGATGTTTGGTTTCAGCAATTCCCAATAAACCTGGATAAGTGTTTTTGTGCTCACCTTGATCTTTATGAACAGCCTTGCCCATCTCCTGTTCAGTTCCCAAAACATCCATTAAATCATCATATATTTGAAAAGCTAACCCATATAATTCACCAAAATGGGCCAACAAATCGTTAACTGTCGCGTATTGACGACTAATGATTCCCCCAGCTAAAACGCTATAGCGAAGTAAAGCACCGGTCTTTTTTTGATGTAAGACCTTTAACTGATCTAATTCTAATCGATATCCTTCATTATGAATATCCATCGCTTGACCAGCAACCATCCCAGTAGGACCAGCTGCGAACGATAATTCTTTCACTAGTGATAATTTAATATCGTTACTTAGCCCACTGTCGCTCAACCACTGAAATGCCAATGTTAACAGTCCGTCACCGGCTAGTGTTGCCATTCCTGCACCAAACCGTCTATGGTTTGTAGGCAATCCTCTTCGTAGGTCGTCATTATCCATTGCTGGAAGATCATCATGAATTAACGAATATGTATGCAGTAATTCGACGGCACACGCCGCACGCAAGACATCCTGGTTGATCTCCTGGTTAAAAATTTTACATACTGCTAATGTCAAAGCAGGTCGCAATCGTTTACCGCCAGCAAGCAATGAATAAGCCGTGGATGTAGCCAGAGTTGGTTCATCACATTCGCTTTGAATATGATCTTTTAAATATGAATTAATTTGCGCTTGTAAATCAGTAATCACTTGCAAATACTCCTATTTTGATTTGTCTTGATCCGTAAATTCAGAATGATATCCTTGGTTGTTAACCCCATTGTTGCTTAAATCTTCGCCAGCCTTTTCAGCTGGTTCAAGTTGGCCATCATCGTTCATTAACTGAGCTAGAGTTTTATCTGCTTTATCGAGTTGTGTTTGCAACTTATTAGCCATCTTCATGCCATCTTTAAATTCCTTAATCGATTCATCTAAAGACAAGTTTCCTTGCTGGAGATGATCCACAATCTCCTGCAAATTTGCCATTTGTTCTTCAAAAGTTACTTTTTTCCTAGTGGTTGCCATTTTGATCTTTCCTCGTTTTCACTTCTGTTACTGTTGCTACAATTTCGCCATCAGTAAGATGGATTGTTACTGGTTCATCCATCTTTAACTGGTTCACAGACTTAATAACTTGATTTTTACTAGTTACATAGCTGTATCCCCGTGCCAATATTTTCTCAGGATCCAATGCTAATAATTGTTTTATTAATCCAGACGCCTCTAACTGTGATTGCCGGATCTTTTTGGTTGTTTCAGAAATCAGCATTTTCTGTAATGATTGGAGCTGGTCTTGATCTCGTTGCATCCGGATTACTGGTGATTGTCCAGCCAACCGAGTCTGTAAAAGCTTAATCTCTTGTCGCCGATCACGCTGTTGTTGCAACATTGCGGCTGATAATTGCTGTTTTAAATCGTCGAGTTGCTGCGTCGGTTGGTCTAAAATCCGTCGGGGATCACGAAAAACAAAGTTATTTTGTAAATCGTTCAAATGATCCTGAAGACGGTCAATGGTTAATCTAGTTAAATGATACAATTGCTGTCTGAGGCTGTTAAGGTTATCCAAAACATCTGATAATAACCACTCAGAGGCTTTCACAGCTGCACTTGTTGGTGTTGCTTCACGGTCATCCGCAACAAGGTCAGCAATAGTAGTATCAACTTCGTGACCAACTGAAGAAATAACCGGAATTGGACAGGCCGCAATCGCCCGACCAACTTCTTCAGAATTAAAAGCCCACAAATCTCCTCTCGATCCACCACCTCGAGCAACAATCAACGTATCATAATTGCCATCAACGCCAACCCGTTCAATCTGCTTTGCAATCATCGGTGCAGCATCGTCACCTTGCACTTTAGTAGGATAAAAAACTAATTGAATTAGCGGATTGCGTCGACGAAAAGTAGTGATAATATCATGTTTAACCGCTGCATCATTACTTGTCACAATTGCGACTCTCTGTGGGAATGGTCGAATTGCCTTTTTAGGTTGGTCGAAAAGACCTTCCTTTTTTAATTTTTCATACATTTGTTGGAAAGCCACTTGGAGTGCTCCCACTCCTTTAACCTCTAAGCGGCTTACATAAAATTGATATGATCCACGATTAGGATAGATATCAACGTGACCGTATGCGAGGACTTTCATCCCATTTTCGAGTTGGAATTTAACCTTTCTGAAGTCATTAGCAAACATGACTGCACTAATTTTGTATTGATCATTTGGGGCCAAATTTTCATCGTCATCTTTTAAGGAAAAGTATTGGTGACGACTGCTGGGGCGATAATCTGTTAATTCGCCAACCAACCAAAAATTCTTTTGATAAATGTAAGGATCAGCTTGAAACTTACGTCGAATATACTTTGTTAGTTGATTAACCGTAATTGGTTCAATTTCTGACATTATTGATTACTCCACTCTGCTAAATCAACTGTTTGTTGCATTAAGGTAGCAATTGTCATGGGACCAACCCCACCAGGAACTGGTGTAATTGCACTAGCAACAGAGCTAACATCATCAAAATCAACATCCCCAACCAGGTGACCTTGTTCATCACGATTAATTCCAACATCAATCACAACGGCCCCATTTTTTATGTCACTGGCATGAAGGAAGTTTGCCTTACCAATCCCCACTACAACAATATCTGCGTGCTTTAAATAGTACTCAGCATCTGTTGAAGCATGGTGCAACATTGTCACTGTTGCGTTTTGATTAATCATTAACGCTTGCAATGGTTTCCCTACCAAGCGACTCCGTCCGATAATTACAACGTCTTTACCAGCGACCGGAATCTGGTATTGTTCCAACATTGTCATAACACCGCGGGGTGTACATGCCACTGGAAAATGTCGACCATCGTTAGCATATAATTTACCAACATTAATGGGATTAAAACCGTCAACGTCTTTTTCAGGGGAAATGGTTTCAATCACTGCGCTTTGGTTAATTTGGTCTGGTAATGGCTCCTGAACCAAAATTCCATGAATACAAGGATCAGCATTTAGTTGACGAATGGTTGCTAATAATTCGTCTTGGGTAACAGTGCTGGGCATTTTCTTTAGAATAGATTTAAATCCCAATTTATCTGCTTGGCGCGCCTTATTGCGAGTATAAATCATACTAGCTGGATCTTCTCCAACTAAAACAACTGCTAAGCCTGGAACGATTCCCTTTGCTTTCAAATTTGCTACTCGTTGGGCAGTATGCTCATTTAATTGCTGAGCTAATTTTTTCCCATTAAGGATTTTAACCATATTCAATTCCCCATTTCATAAAAAATGGGGCGTGATAGAAGTCAGCAGCGACTTCGTAATCCCGCCCCGTGTGTAACGAGTTACCAGTATTAGTAACTTCAATAGCCATACCAATTTATTTGATGCATGCTGTAAATTGATAACTTATCAAGTCCTACTGTTTTAATAGCCAAAATTGCTAGTTAAACTTACTTAGCATGATCTTTTTCATAATGACCTAGAATACCATTAATAAACTTTCGTGATTTATCATCACTAAAAGACTTGGCTAGCTCTAGCGCTTCATTAATCACAACTGCCGCTGGTAAATCTTGTTCATATTGGAGTTCATATAATGCGATCCGTAAAATAATCAAATTAGCTCTTGCAATGCGATTAATTGCCCAGTCATCGGTAAGGTAATCACTGATAAGTTGGTCCAACTCAGTTTGGTGTTCTTGAACACCACTAACCAATTGATCTAAATAAGCGGGAGCTTCTTCGTGTGGTCCTAAATGTAATACTTGGGCATAAAGGGCATCTTTTTGTTCTTGAGGAGTATCCATCAATGCAAATAATGTTTGAAATGCTCCTACTCGAATTGTATGTCGACTAAAACTCACTATTATTCACCATCTTCATCATTACTTTGTGTGCCGAAAATATCATTAGGATCAATATCGCTTTCCGGCTTTTCTGTATTTATTCCTTGTACGTGTACGTTAACAGTTGCAACTTTTAAATCAGTCATTGATGCAATCCGTTGTTTAACATTCTCCTGGATTTTGGCAGCTATTTGTGGGATTGCCACACCATATTCAATATATACTGCAACATCAATGGTCAATGCGTCATCATCCATTGTTAACTTTACACCGCGACGGTGGTCAGACCGTCCTAATAATTCGCCAACATTATTTGCCAAGGAGCCGTGCATTTTAGCAACCCCATCAATTTGACTGGCTGCAATTCCAGCAATAAATTCCAAAACTCTTGGTGAAATTTGGATAGTACCAAGGGTTTGGTCTTCACTACTTAAAATAATCTTTGATTCTTCAGCCATTGTCAATCCTCCAAATATTAGTTATTTTCTTAATCAGTATCATTACTATTTTGCACTAAAACACTTTGAAATGCAACAAATCCCAACGATGAATAACAGCAAAATACTATTATTTGTTGAGGAATTATATGTAATTATTCATATTAATCTATAATCATCAAGTCAGCAGACGCCGGAGTAATAATTTCAGCTTTTCCATGACTAATTACAATGTCATCTTCAATTCTAACTCCGCCTAATTCAGGAATATAAATACCAGGTTCCACTGTTATTACTTCATTGGTTTGGAGCTTTACATCATGTGTAGCTGGTCCATAAGTTGCAGGCAATTCATGAACAGAAAGACCAATTCCATGGCCCATTCCATGATTAAACTCATCACCGTACCCTGCTTCTTCAATTAACGACCGCCCAAATTGATCTAATTGATCACCATGAATACCAGAAGTAGCATGATCAATAACTTGCTGACGGGCTTCATTAACAATTTCGTAAACATCTTGCAGTTCAGGATCAATAGGACCAATTGCAAACGTTCTTGTCATGTCTGCTGTATACCCGTTTACATAGTAGCCAAAGTCTAAGATAACAATATCACCATCACTGATTATTTTATCTGAAGATGTTGCATGAGGTTTAGCAGCATTTGATCCACTAGCAACAATCGTAGGAAAAGATGATCGCGTTGCACCATGTTCCTTCATCCAGAAATCTAAGCGATTAGCAACGGCACGCTCAGTCATCCCAGCATGAATAAAACTCAATACGTACTCATAACCTTGTGACATTAAAGTAGCAGATTGTCGAAGGTTTTTAATTTCGTCCTGGCTCTTTATTTGTCGCATTCGTTCTACCGTTCCTTTAAAAGGAACCAAGTCAGCAGTCATTATCTCATCTAATAGGTCATATACTTGATACGATATCGATTTTTCGAACCCGAGAACTGTTATTTCTAACTTTTGACACAATTCGTTTAACGAACCATAATAGTCTCCTGTCATAAGTCCGATTACTTCTGTGGACTCAAACTCTTTTAATGCAATTTCATATCGTTGATCTGTAATTAAAACTGCTTGTTCTTGTGTAACAAGGAGTAGGCCATCACCATCGGGAAGTGAAAATCCAGTTAAATATTCAATGTTAACTCCTCTGGTAACCAAAAAGGCATCAATATACATCTTTTGAAGTTTACTTTGTAGTTTTTCAATTCGGCTCATCGTAAATCATCCTTCCAGCTACTACAATCATTTTAAACAAAAAAAGCTTTCGCCAAATGACGAAAGCTTTTTATTATTAAGCTTCAGCTGGGTAAACAGAAACCTTACGCTTGCTACGACCCATGCGTTCAAACTTAACAACACCATCGATCTTAGCAAATAAAGTATCGTCACCACCACGGCCAACGTTTTCACCAGGGTTGATGTGAGTACCACGTTGACGGTAAATAATAGAACCAGCAGTAACTACTGAACCGTCCGCAGCCTTAGTACCAAGACGGCGACCAGCAGAGTTACGACCGTTTGCAGTAGAACCGCCCCCCTTGTGGTGGGAGAAGAATTGAAGATCCATAATCATAGTTGTTCACCTCCAGAATGAACTATTCATTATACATTTTAACTTCAATGTATTGTTGATAACTATCTTGAATGTCCAACAAGCCATTCAAAAAAGTTTGTAGTAGAATCTGGGAATCGTGTCCCAAATCTAAATCAGTAGCTTCTAAATAGCCACCTTCGTCCTCATTTTTCGTAACCTTTGGTTTGGAGTGAACAACTCTTTCTAAACCATTGACGGTCGAAATTGCAAGGACAGATACCGCAGCACACACAATGTCATGACCATAATCACCAGCATCAGCATGCCCGGTTAACTTAAACGAAGCAATTTTGTGATCCGGCCTAATTTGAAACCCTGCACGAATCATAATATCACCTCACCTAGGCGTTAATAGTGTTGATCGTAACCTTAGTGTATGGTTGACGATGACCTTGCTTAGTGTGGGTGTGCTTCTTAGGCTTGTACTTGAAGGTAACAACCTTCTTTTCCTTACCTTGCTTGTCAACAGTACCTTCAACTGATGCGCCATCAACAAATGGAGTACCAATCTTAGTATCGTCACCACCAACAAAAATAACCTTGTCAAAAGTTACCTTGTCGCCAGCGTTAACATCAAGCTTTTCAACAAAGATAGACTTACCTTCTTCTACCTTGTATTGCTTACCACCAGTAACAATAATTGCGTACATCTTGTGCACCTCCTTAAATCTCAGACTCGCCGAGACAAGCAGCTTTAGCTTTAAACTCATCTTCGTGCGGTTGTAGTTGTTGGTTCACAAATACAACGTTTGTATATTACCAGTTATTTATCGACACGTCAATAGTTAACAGCTAAATTGTAAGACTACTTCTTAATTCATCATCAAAAAATGATGGCAATAACATTCCAGTCGATTCGAACCGGTTCAAGATCTTAGAAACTGTTTTCGTCATGTACTTAGAAGTATAAATTAATCCATTATTTAACCACTGAGCAATTAAACCAAGCATTGCAGAAGCAGTGAAAGCAATTTGGACCTTCATTGGTACTTCTAGGTCATCCAGGTCATCACCCATTTCCTTAACAAAACTAATCATTTCATCAGTTAAACGTTGATATAGTTGCCGATAAAAATTATTGTTTTGTGCACGATCAAGTAAAATCGTGAAGATATCAGAATTCTTTTCAATATAGTCAAATGCTTTATTCAATGACATTACTCGAATCACACGACCATCAACAATATTAGCTGAGTCAATCATTACTGAATCAAAAAATTCGTTAATGATTTCATCCATTGCCTTTTGTACGAAATCTTTCTTATCTTTGTAGTGAAGATAAAATGTTCCACGCGTAATGTGGGCTGTTTCTGTAATTTTTTGAACACTAATGTTGTCAATTTTTTCATTTTGCATCAGATAAACTAAAGCGTGTCGTAAGTTAGTTCTTGTCTTAATTACTCGGGGATCTAATTTCTTGTCTGCCATCCCTGTCAGCCTCCATTCTATATAAGTTCATTTGCTATACGCTCATTCACCTGCAGTGTAAAGTTACCCATACAGTTTGTCAAAGAAATACATTTACAAAACCACTTAATTCATCTATTTATATATGTCAAACGTATTATATTTACTGCATTGTTCAATTGATTTTGAAAATTTCAGTTTTTTTGTTAATCATGTTGAATTTATCAGATGAAAAATATGTAATGAACAGATTTTTTATGAGGTCATGCAATATGAAGACACAAAAATAGAAAACTTGATAAAACAGGCTTTCTAGAATAGTCTTTTTCAAACTATTTAGGTGCCAATTACTGGTCATCAAATGATTATGTAAAAATACTACTAAACGCTAGTTTATTAGCATTTAGATATGGTTCTTCATGATTTAAGCATATTTGAACTTAATATTAATTATTTCACTGTAAAATTTATTATACACACGATAAGAGTATATATCATTACAAAAATTAAACAACTTCTTTAAAACCATATATCAAATTAAGGTATTTATAATTAAGGTGATTTTTTATCGTATATGTTTCTAAGTGAAGTTCACTTAATGAGTATTTTCTTTCTTACACTTATTGAAGAAAAGACTGGCAATTAATCGCGTTTTTCATAACATTACACGTTTTGATTTTACTCTATTATATTTTGACCACTATTTTTGAACAAACATGAGAATCCTATCTTGTAGCATATTATGATCAAGCAATTTACTTATGACAATTTTTTCAATACTTGCTGTTGCTTTTTCAAGCTCGTTTTCCACCGGCATCGTTTGCTTTACCTCCTTTAATTTTGTTTATCACTCGTAATAAAATCATTTTAAAACAAAAACCGTTATTCACGGTGTTTATGGCTTTTGTTTTGTGTTACTTAACTTGTTGACAATCTTATTATCAATCATTTGTGATAAAAATAGTAAAAAAGAAGGATTGATTGATATGGATACAGTAGATCGTATAAAGGAATTAGCTAAAAAAAGAGGATGGTCTTTGCAAAAAGTCGCCGAAAAGGCTGGAATCGGGATCAATAGTATATACAGATGGAATTCAAAAACCCCTAGTACTCAATCGTTAATTAAAGTCGCTAAAGTATTAGACGTTTCAACTGACTACCTTTTGAACGGCGATGCTGAAGAAAGCAACAAGACCGCTGACCTTGCCGATGAAGAAACCATTTTTACCTATGAAGGCAAAAAAATACCACCAGAAGATCTCGAATACATGAAACGAATTCTTCGTGGTGGTAAAGCGTAGGTGATTAATATGAATACTGAAGACATGGTGTGGGATTTATTACACCTAGCAATGGATCACGACATTGACGTTCAGTGGGCTGGTGTACTGAGTAAATACACACCTCCTGCTTGCCGTATTGATACCAAAATTGTGTGCATGGATAGCAATTGGCACCGTCCTAAAGAGATACAATTCCAATTGGCGCACGAATTAGCACACATCATTTGCGGGGCACCAGAAGATATTTGCTTCTATAATTCCAGCTTCACTGGTAAATCATCGGTTGAATACAAAGCCAATGTTGGAGCTGTTAAATTCTTGGTTCCCTATTACTGTGCTGAAACAGAAAAAGAGAACGTTAATGTTTATGATTTTGAGAAGCAATACTTGATACCGGAATATCTAACCAACGTAGTTAGTGAAACTGTCAAGAAATACTATTAAATACTTAATAAGAGCTTTCCAAACACTGAAGACGTTAAAAGCTGATGTAATTATTTATTTTATGTATTGGAGGAGTATTTTATTATGGACCTAAATTTCAAGAATAAGTTAGCCACTGGACTCAAATAAATAATACTGACCAATTGATTATTGGTTGATGGAGCTGTGATATCTCTTGGTAGAAGGCCTTACGATA
>NZ_JACJKU010000240.1 GCF_016901675.1 Limosilactobacillus coleohominis | reverse complement strand
TTCACCATTAAGGGCGTCCAAAGCACATAAACTAAAAGAGTCTTGATGGACATCCATACCAACATAAATTACACTAGACATAAGAGTGACCTCCTTAATTGTTTAGGGTGACGACCTTAACTAATGCTTTTTCGCTATACATTAATTATGTGTCTAAATCCCTGCATTAACAATTAAGGAGGTCACTTCATATTATCTCCC
>NZ_JACJKU010000239.1 GCF_016901675.1 Limosilactobacillus coleohominis | reverse complement strand
TTCACCATTAAGGGCGTCCAAAGCACATAAACTAAAAGAGTCTTGATGGACATCCATACCAACATAAATTACACTAGACATAAGAGTGACCTCCTTAATTGTTTAGGGTAACGACCTTAACTAATGCTTTTTCGCTATACATTAATTATGTGTCTAAATCCCTGCATTAACAATTAAGGAGGTCACTTCATATTATCTCCC
>NZ_JACJKU010000238.1 GCF_016901675.1 Limosilactobacillus coleohominis | reverse complement strand
CTATAAATAACTATAGTAGTGCTCAGATCATAGCGACTAATGATTGGATGAATCACTATCCACGAGCTATGTTTAATGGACATTCGTCAATGGATATCTATCGTAAGGCCTTCTACCAAGAGATATCACAGCTCCATCAACCAATAATCAATTGGTCAGTATTATTTATTTGAGTCCAGTGGCTAACTTATTCTTGAAATTTAGG
>NZ_JACJKU010000237.1 GCF_016901675.1 Limosilactobacillus coleohominis | reverse complement strand
CTATAAATAACTATAGTAGTGCTCAGATCATAGCGACTAATGATTGGATGAATCACTATCCACGAGCTATGTTTAATGGACATTCGTCAATGGATATCTATCGTAAGGCTTTCTACCAAGAGATATCACAGCTCCATCAACCAATAATCAATTGGTCAGTATTATTTATTTGAGTCCAGTGGCTAACTTATTCTTGAAATTTAGGT
>NZ_JACJKU010000236.1 GCF_016901675.1 Limosilactobacillus coleohominis | reverse complement strand
ATCGAGGCCGATACACGTTATCGCAATCAAGATGAACTAAAACAAGCGGTTGAAGAGTGGCTTCACTTCTATAATGAACGACGCATTCAAACAAAACTAGGCAACCAAACACCGCTTCAGTATGAGCAGTATCTAGTTGCCTAGAAAAATATTTATTCAATTATTAAGCCAGAATATTCAACTTCCAACTTTTTGGGTACACGTCA
>NZ_JACJKU010000235.1 GCF_016901675.1 Limosilactobacillus coleohominis | reverse complement strand
AATTTACAGTTCAAGCAGTCATTTTGCTTGGGCTGTTTTTTGTTTTGCAATTAGAACTAACTGTTAAGTGAGAGTTTTTTAATGCAATCAATATTCTAATTCTAAAATGATAAAAATTTCTGAAACCATAAGCCGTTCGCTTAATAACCTTAATTTTGTTGTTAGTTCCCTCAATAGGGCCGTTACTCAAATGATACTTAAAGCTA
>NZ_JACJKU010000234.1 GCF_016901675.1 Limosilactobacillus coleohominis | reverse complement strand
TTAAAACAATTACTTCTGATAATGGTTCTGAATTTAGTGAGTTAACGCGAGTTCATGACCATGTTTTTTACACTGACCCATATTCTCCTTGGGAACGCGGATCCAATGAGATCAATAACCGGTTTCTCCGCAAGGAGATTACCAAAGGTGAAGCTATAAATAACTATAGTAGTGCTCAGATCATAGCGACTAATGATTGGATGAATC
>NZ_JACJKU010000233.1 GCF_016901675.1 Limosilactobacillus coleohominis | reverse complement strand
ACGACCGATTGCGCGATTGGAAAGTCCTTGCGACTTTAAAGTCGCAATCATCACTCGCTCTTCTTTAGTAAGGTGTGCATATTTGCGATGAGTGGCCAAAAGGTTAGTGGGCATGGTATCATTTAAGTGCGTCATTTGACGGACATCCTTTCATATAGGTTTGATTCACTTAATATGATACCTGATGTCACGCCGAATGGCGTTTTTG
>NZ_JACJKU010000232.1 GCF_016901675.1 Limosilactobacillus coleohominis | reverse complement strand
GATCATGGTAAAGAGTTCGCTAACTATCAGACAATTGAACGGCAAACTGGTACTCCGGTTTATTTTGCCCATGCTTATTCACCACATGAACGCGGTAGTAATGAGAACCGTAACCGAGTTTTGCGACGATTTATTCCCAAGGGACAAGCTATTGAAGAGCTGAGCGATCGCCAGCTGGTTCAAATCAATTGGTATCTGAATTCCCGGCCACT
>NZ_JACJKU010000231.1 GCF_016901675.1 Limosilactobacillus coleohominis | reverse complement strand
GCTTTAATCCTGAAGTAAAGTGTGACTTAGCTCCACGTTGAGTGATTTGATCACGATGCTGTTTTTCTGCCCTTCGGGCATTATAAGATCCAGGTAATCGATGTAATTCTTTAAAAACTGTGGTTCGAGAAAATCCAATGCGACTAGCAATTTGACCTAAAGAATAATGTTCTTTGTGCAAAGTTTCGATGACAACTCGATCTTGAAATGAT
>NZ_JACJKU010000024.1 GCF_016901675.1 Limosilactobacillus coleohominis | reverse complement strand
TAGGCAACCAAACACCGCTTCAGTATGAGCAGTATCTAGTTGCCTAGAAAAATATTTATTCAATTATTAAGCCAGAATATTCAACTTCCAACTTTTTGGGTACACGTCACTTTTCATTATTTAAAATTAGTCAATGTCATACTTTTCTTTGCTAAGCACGTTCAGCTTATCATCAAAGTCATAAACAACTGGTTGACCAGTAGCCATTTCCAAGTTCATGATGTCTTCATCAGAAATTTGTTCAATGTACTTGGAAAGGGCCCGTAATGAGTTACCGTGGGCTGCAATGATAACGTTCTTGTTATCAAGAAGCTTTGGTGCAATTTCGTCTTGCCACAAAGGAATAACCCGTTCCAATGTAACCTTTAAGTTTTCACCACCAGGAATAGCACGTGGATCCAAGCTTGCGTAACGACGATCCTTAGCAGCAGAGCCTTCGTCATCAGCACTCAGCAATGGTGGTAACACATCGTATGAACGACGCCAAATGTGCACTTGTTCGTCACCGTACTTTTCAGCAGCCTTCTTCTTGTTGTGGCCTTGAAGAGCACCGTAGTGACGTTCGTTCAGACGCCAAGTCTTGAATTCAGGAATCCAAAGTTGATCACATTCTTCAAGAGCGTAGTGTAAAGTCTTGATCGCACGCTTCAAAACTGAAGTGTAAGCGTAGTCGAATTGCAGACCGTGTTCAGCAATTGCCTTACCAGCAGCCTTAGCTTGTTCAACACCCTTTTCACTTAAATCAACGTCAACCCAACCAGTAAATTGGTTAGAAAGGTTCCATTCACTTTGACCGTGACGAATTAATACTAATTTAGCCATGTTCAATTGACCTCTTTCTTCTTATAATCTCGCAATAAAATGCATTACTACAATATTTTAATCCATTCACCGCTAAATTCCAATAGCATCGACGAGATTGTTTCACTAGAGGTTTGCCTTGGCACCAATATCATGACGGTAAAAGCATTGGTGCCATTCATGATGATCAAGGTATTGGTAAACTCGGTCATGTGCCTCCTGCAGTGATTCAGCTTTAGAAAGAACCATCAGCAAACGGCCACCATTACCCTTTAAATCATCTATAGTTCCGGCAACGTTGGCAAAGTCAATCTCCACATCACTAGCATCCGGCAGCTTGCCTAATTGCTGACCATGAACTGGACTCGTTGGATAACCTTCTGATGCCACCACAACTCCAAAAGTGGCTAATGGACTAATCTGAACATCAGGCATTGGTTCATCATTAATTGCCGCATCCACTAATTCATACAAGTCCGTATCTAAGCGGGGAAGAATGACTTCGGTTTCCGGATCCCCTAGCCGAACGTTATATTCAATTACCTTTGGTCCGGCGTCTGTAAGGATCAAGCCAATATAAAGAATACCGTGATAATGATAGTCACCGGCCACTAGCCCCTTCACAGTTGGTTCGACTACTTCCTTAACCATCCGCTGGTAATCAGCTTCTTTCAGCTGTGGCAACGGACTGTATGAACCCATTCCACCAGTGTTAGGACCTTTATCACCATCGTAAGCTCGTTTATGATCCTGTGCCATTGGTAAGATCCGGTAATGACCATTACTCAGTAACAAAAACATCGAATATTCAGGGCCAACCAGGCATTCTTCCAGAACCAATCGTGACTGACCATTGGCAAACATTTCTTTAATAGTACTGGTAGCTTCGTCCCGGTTCTGAGCAATGACAACCCCCTTGCCGCCAGCTAAACCATTTTCCTTGATCACTAACGGAAAGCCAAATTCATCAATACCATTTAACGCTGCTGTTTGATCACGATAACTGTGGTGCTTAGCTGTTGGAACTCCATAATGGTTCATGAAATTCAAGGCGTAATCTTTGGACCCTTCTAATTGTGCTGCCCGCGCATTAGGGCCAAAAATTTTTAACCCTGCTGCATGAAAGTCGTCGACAATTCCTTCGACCAGGTCATCTTCTGGTCCTACGAACGTCCAAGCTATATCATGATTTTTCGCAAATTCAATTAACTCTGGAAAATTATCTTCCTCGATTGCAACCGTTTCAACATTAATCGTTGCCATGCCCACATTTCCTGGTGCGCAATAAACTTGATTTACGTGTGGGCTCTGTTGCAGTTTTTTAGCAATTGCAAATTCACGACCGCCTTCACCGACCACTAACACATTATGCTTTTCCATTGGCTTCTCCTTTTAAATTCCTCTCAATTAATGACGGAAATGCCGAACTCCAGTTGTTACCATTGCAATTCCGTACTTATTAGCCATATCAATTGATTCTTGATCCCGAATTGAACCACCCGGTTGAACGACCGCCTTAATACCGTGTTGGCCAGCAAATTCGACACAATCACCAAATGGGAAGAAGGCATCTGAAGCCATCACAGTATGTTCATCAATATCATCACCAGCATGGTGAACCGCGATCTTCAGCGAGTCAATCCGGTTTGGCTGACCTTCACCAACTCCCAGTGTCCGGTCGTTGTTAGCTACTACAATGGCATTGGACTTGGCGTGTTTAACAGCTTTCCATGCAAACATCAGAGCCTTGAGTTGCTCTTCAGTTGGTTGAACATCTGTCACACATTTCCAATCATGGTAATCTTCGTCCAAAGTATCTTGATCCTGCATTAACAGACCACCCATGACTGAAACTACTTCGCGGCGTGGTTGTTCATCCTTCTTAGTGAAATCAACCGTTAATAAGCGGATATTCTTTTTCTTAGCTAATAATTCATAAGCATCATCGTCAAATCCTGGTGCGACGACAATTTCAAGAAAGATCTTGTGCATTTTTTCCGCGGTAGCAAGGTCAACTTTGCGGTTCAAAGCAATCACTCCGCCAAAAATTGATACTGGATCAGCTTCATAAGCACGATCCCATGCTTGCTCTAAGGTATCACCTTGACCAATGCCACATGGATTCATATGCTTCATTGCCACAACGGTTGGACGGTCAAATTCACGAATGCACCGAAGGGCTTCGTCAGCGTCCTTAATGTTGTTGTAAGACAGTTCCTTGCCATGAAGCTGTTGTGCAGACAGAATTGAGTAAGCCTTTGGCATTGCATCTTGATATAACCATGCCTGTTGATGGGAATTTTCACCATAACGCATCGTTTCTTTCAGGTCATACGTTAACGTTAACTTTTCAGGATCAGCTAAACCTTCCTGTTTAGTTAAATATTGTGAAATCAAAGCATCATATGCAGCGGTAGTTCTAAAAGCCTTTGCTCCTAACTTAGTCCGTGTTTCAAGAGTGGTGTTCCCGTTTTCCTGAATTTCATGTAGGACTTGGTCATAGTCGTTGATATCAACCAAAATCGTTACATCGCGATAATTTTTCGCTGCTGAACGAACCATGGAAGGACCACCAATATCAATATTTTCAATGGCATCCGCTAAGGAAACATCTGGTTGTTCAATGGTTTGCTTAAATGGATATAAGTTGACACAAACCAAATCAATCGGGGTGATTGATAACTTCTTAAGAGTTTCCATATGTTCAGGAACCTCGCGCCGAGCTAACAGGCCACCGTGAACATAGGGGTTAAGGGTTTTAACCCGCCCATCAAGAATTTCTGGAAAATGGGTAACATCTTCAATGCTAATGGTTTTAACACCAGCATCATCAAGGACCTGTTTAGTCCCACCAGTTGAGACGATTTCAAACCCAGCTTTTTCCAAGCCTTGTACAAATGGAACCAAATTAGTTTTATCGGAAACACTGACTAAAGCACGTTTCATGGTTAATTTACTCCTTTTCTGTGAGTGCGGTTAGTACTTTTTTAATTGCTTGTGGATATAAACGATGTTCTGTAGCGTGAACACGAGCTTCAACATCAACTAGCGAATCGCTAGGATAAATCGGAACGTGTTCCTGCATGATAATGGGTCCCGAATCAAGTCCACTATCAATAAAGTGAACCGTGACGCCAGTTTCATGACGGTGGTCATTGTAGGCCCGTTCAATGGAATGCAATCCCGGATATTCAGGTAACCAAGCGGGGTGCAAGTTAACAATTCGTCCCTCGTAATAGTCCAAAATTGTTGGTCCCACAACCCGCAAATAACCTGCTAAAGCAATGAAATCAATATGCTTAGCTTGCAGTAGGTGCAAGATTTTAGTTTCATATTCTTTCTTGCCACCGGATTCTTTAACGGTCCAGCTATAAGCAGGAACGCCAAGCCGCTTTGCCCGGTTCATTACATTAGCATCCGGGTGGTCACAAAATAACAGCGCCACTTCTCCAGGTAACTGATGCTTTTGAAATTGATTTGTTAATTCTTCAAAGTTCGTTCCGTTTCCGGAAGCAAAAATTGCAACTTTCATTTTTCTCCTCATTGCAGTACGATTTTTTCTTCATCCTGTGGACGTTCAACCAATTGACCAATCTGATAACTAGACTGATTAGCATCCTGTAGGCGCGCCTGAACAGTTGCCACATTTTGCGGTGCAACGGCCAGCACCAGACCAATTCCCATATTAAAGGTGTTCCAGCAATCATCTGCACTTAAATTGCCCAACTTTTGTAAGTACTGGAAGACCGGCAATGTCGGCCACGTATCAGTTTTGATTTGTGCTTGCAAATGGTCGTCAATCATTCGCGGAACATTTTCAATCAAACCACCACCCGTGATATGACTGATACCATTAATCAGGTTGTCTTTAAGAAGCGGCAAAATAGCTTGAACATAGATCCTGGTTGGTGTCAAAATCGTTTCGCCGACTGTTGCCCCTTGTAATTCCACAGGCCGATCATCCAAGGCGACATCATGGTCCTTAAAGAGAATCTGACGAACGAGTGAAAACCCGTTTGAATGAAGACCACTCGATGGCAATCCCAATAACACGTCACCATTTTGGGGACGTTCAGTCGTCAATAACTGGTCCTTTTCTGCCACCCCAGTCACGGTCCCGGCTAAATCGTATTCATCTGGTGAATACATGTCTGGCATTTCGGCAGTTTCACCACCAATTAAAGCTGCTCCTGCTTGTCGACATCCTTCGGCAACTCCTTCAACAATGTCCGCCATCTTTTGCGGTTCATTATGTCCAGTAGCAATGTAATCTAAGAAGAAGAGCGGCTCTGCGCCTTGGGCCAAAACATCGTTGACACACATCGCAACTACATCCTGACCAATCGTTGTGTGACGATTCAGCCGTTGTGCAATTAGCAATTTAGTACCCACGCCATCAGTTCCTGAAACCAGCACCGGGTGTTGAATATGCAAAGCGCCAAGATCAAACATGCCGCCAAATGCACCAATTCCGCTCATCGTACCAGGACGGTTGGTTGATTGAACCTTCGCTTTAATACGGTCAACTAATTCATATCCGGCATGGATATCAACTCCAGATTCTTCGTAACGGCTCATCCGATACGCTCCTTTCGTTCACGACGTTCTTGTTCGCTTAATGAAGCTAAGTACTTATCTTCGTAATCATACAGTGGGGTTGGGTAATCTCCATTAAAGTAGGCCACTGTCAAACCACCATATGGAGCGTCACCTGCATCTGGAACATTGATTGCCTTAACAAGATTGTCAACTGACAAAAAGTTCAACGAATCGGCACCGATCTTGTCACGCATTTCTGCCACACTATAATGGGCAGCCATTAATTCCGACCGAGTAGAAACGTCAATTCCATAGAAGCAAGGGAATTTAAATGGCGGTGACGAAATTAACATGTGCACTTCTTTAGCTCCCGCTTCCCGAAGCATCTTTACAATTTGTTTCGAAGTGGTTCCCCGGACAATGGAATCGTCAACCACTGCAACGCGCTTTCCTTCAACCACCCCGCGAACAGCAGAAAGCTTCATGTGCACTCCCCGTTCACGAAGTTCTTGCGTTGGTTGAATAAAAGTTCTGGCAACATATTGACTCTTAATGAGCCCCATTTCATAAGGCAACCCAATTTCTTCAGCGTACCCGCTGGCCGCAGAGAGTGATGAATTTGGCACCCCAATAACCATATCTGCATCTACTGGATGTTCTTTTGCTAACAACCGACCCATTCGCTTCCGTGCATTGTGAACGGTAACTCCATGGATAATTGAATCTGGTCGCGCAAAATAAATGTATTCCATAGAACAAATTGCCAACTTGGTGTTCGTCGTATAGTGATCTTCATGAAGGCCATTCTGATCGATAATAATGAGTTCACCTGGTTGAACATCACGAATGAACTTAGCGTTCACAATATCTAAGGCACATGATTCACTCGCAACGACGTATGCACCATTTGGTAATTGGCCAATACAAAGTGGTCGAATACCATTCGGGTCCAATGCAGCAATTAATCGATCCTTTTGCAATAAGAGAAAGGCAAAACCACCCTTAACTTCATTCAAACTCTGTTTCAGTGCCGGAATAAATCCGTCCTGAATATGTTTCCTAACGAGGTGAATTAAGATTTCTGTATCGGAATCTGATTGGAAAACCGCCCCTTCGTCTTCTAACTGACGACGCAGTGTGACAGCATTGGTGAGGTTCCCATTGTGGGCTAAAGCAACATCGCCATCGTGGAACCGAAACAAGAATGGTTGGACATTTTGAATAGAATTTCTGCCGGCAGTTCCATAGCGGACGTGACCGATAGCCGCATCACCAACCAGGCCATCCAAGTCGGCTGGATTCTTAAATACTTGGGCCAGCAAACCACGATCCCGGTGTTGATACATTTCTTCATGATCAGTGGTCACAATTCCGGCCCCTTCTTGTCCCCGGTGTTGGAGGGTATGTAAACCTAAATATGTTAATTGATTCGCGTGGGGAACGCCAAATACGCCGAATACCCCACATTCTTCATTTAGTCCTTTGATTTCAGCTGGCACGGGAGCGCCTCCTTATATAACTTCTTCAAATCAGTGAGGTTTTCATTCATTTCCGCATTTTGTAAATGAAGTTCTAACCAGTGAGTGTTCGTTACTTGCCCTATGTATTGAGCATCTGGACCCATTTCATTTTCAAAGGTTTCTCTTGCATCTGCTGGGACTGTTACAACTAGACGCCCTGCTGTTTCACTGAAAAGTTGAGCAGCAGTAAGAGAACGTAAATCTAATTGCATCCCGGTTTCTCCTTGGAACAACATCTCAGCAAGGGCAACTCCTAAGCCACCTTCACTAATATCGTGCGCAGCAGTAACGTTACCCGCTACCATTTGTTGGTGAAGCTTTTGGCAATATTCATGAATTGCTTGTAAATCCAAAGCAGGTAATGTTCCGGAAAGGTCGCCATTCAGCATCTTTTGTAATTCAGATCCTGCATAGTCGTCACCAGTCTTACCAATTAGGTAAACTGCGTCGCCAGCATGGGTAGCAAACGATGGAATAACGTGATCCAAGTTCTTGATTAAACCAACCATCCCGACCATTGGGGTTGGATAAATGGCATTGCCATTATTTTCGTTATAGAGAGAAACATTCCCAGAAATAACTGGAGTATCAAAGATCCGACATGCATCCGCCATCCCTTGAATAGAGTGGTGTAATTCCCAGAAAATTTCGGGATCGTTAGGGTCACCATAATTTAAACAATCGGTAATGGCTAATGGTTCTGCCCCGCTAGCAATGATATTGGTCATTGCTTCAGTGACGGCCATTTGACCACCAATTTCTGGATCCAGGTAAACAAAGCGGCCGTTTCCATCAGTGGTCATCGCTAAGCCTTTGTGGTAACCACGAATCCGAATAATTCCCGCATCACTACCAGGACCAGCAACTGTGGAGGTCCGCACTTGGGTATCGTATTGTTGCGTCAACACTTCATCACTAGCGATCGTTGGTCGTTGTAATAATTGACGCAATGTCTTAGCAGGGTTGTCGATGGTTGGTTGCCAGGCCGGTTCGTCCTGAGCTTTTTGGAGACGAGCGGGTTTTTGTTCTTCGCTTGCTTCTTCTAATACGTCGTCAGTCAAACTAGCAACTGGAATATGACAAACTTCTTGACCGTCATGATGTAAAACATAATCATGTCCTTCAGTAATTCGACCGATGGTGACAGCATCTAAATCATATTTGTCAAAAATCTTCTTAACGTCTTCTTCATGGCCTTTGTTCACACACAAGAGCATCCGTTCCTGAGATTCACTCAACATAATTTCATAAGCTGACATGCCAGTTTCCCGTTGGGGAACTAAATCAAGGTTCAATTCCATCCCGGACTTACCTTCAGAAGCCATTTCGGCACTGGATGACACAATTCCAGCAGCACCCATATCTTGAATTCCGACTAGCCAGTCAGCATGGTTATGAATCAGTTCCAAACATGCTTCCATCAGTAGTTTTTCCATGAATGGATCACCAACTTGAACGGCTGACCGTTGCGTAGCATTTTCGTCAGAAAAGTCTGCGGAAGCAAATGTGGCACCATGGATACCATCTCGACCAGTTTTAGCGCCCACATACATCACTGCATTACCAATTCCGGCCGCTTTTCCTTTTTGGATATCTTTTTGGTCCATTAGGCCAACGCTCATGGCGTTACATAGGATATTGCCTTGATAGCAAGGATCAAAAGTGGTTTCTCCAGCTACCGTTGGAATCCCCATACAATTACCATAGTCACCAATTCCCTTAACGGTATCAGCAACTTTCATCCGCATTTGAGGATCATCTAATTCGCCAAAATGCAGTGAGTCCAGTGAAGCAATGGGACGTGCCCCCATACTGAAAATGTCCCGGAGAATTCCACCAACACCGGTTGCGGCACCTTGGTATGGTTCAACAGTTGTTGGGTGGTTGTGGCTTTCAGCTTTAAATACCACTGCTTGACCATCATCAATGTCCACAACCCCTGCACCTTCACCAGGGCCTTGCAATACCCGTGCATTTTTATTAGGAAACAGCCGTAATACCGGCTTGGATTTTTTGTATGAACAGTGTTCACTCCACATTGCTGAAAACAATCCAGTTTCAGTAAAGTTCGGTAATCGTCCCAATAATTGGTCGGCAATGTAGTTGTATTCTTTTTCCGTTAAGCTCCAGTCAAGATATGGCTTTTGTTCTTTGATTTCTTCTGGTGTCATCGCTTGTTCCATCGTTTTCCCTCACTATGCTTTAACTGTGCCGTTGAATAATAATGATTTAAAGAGTCGTAACCCATCAGTATTGCCAAGAATAGCTTCGACAGCTCGTTCCGGATGTGGCATCATTCCCAAAACGTTGCCTTGTTCATTAGTAATTCCTGCAATATTTCTGAGTGACCCATTTGGGTTTTCATCCGCATACCGAAAGACCACTTGGTGATGATCCTCTAATTGATCAAGGGTCTGTTGACTGGCTACATAACAACCATCGGCATGTGCAATTGGCAAGTTAATCCGTTCATGGACCTGGTATTCGCTAGTAAAGAGCGTCTGATTGTTAACAACTTCTAGCGGTACAGTCTTGCAAACAAACTTTTGTCCATTGTTATGTTTCAGTGCTCCTGGTAGCAATCCCGCTTCAGTTAAAATTTGGAATCCGTTGCAGGTTCCAAAAACTGGTTTACCAGCGTGTGCCATTTTAACAACGGCTGGCATAATATTCGTGAACCGGGCAATGGCTCCAGAGCGCATGTAATCACCATAAGAGAAGCCACCTGGTAGCATCACCGCATCAAAACCATCTAAGCTAGTTGCTCGGTGTGAAACATATTCAACATCAACGTGACAAACCGTGTGCAGTGCTTCATAAAGGTCCACATCACAATTAGATCCAGGAAAAACTACTACTGCAATCTTCATCATCAATCCCCCAGTACTTGGTAGGTGTAAGTTTCCATATTGAAATTAACCAATAATTTAGTAGCAATATCTTTAACAACTGTATCAATCTGATCTGGCATCGTATCTAAACTGAGGTCAAAGAACTTACCAACTTTTACTGATTCGACTTCTGGATGACCAATTGTGTGAACAGTCTTGGTAATCGTGTCACCCTGGGGATCAAATACAGATTGCTTATAAGTTACAAAAACACGTACATTTACCATTAATCTCCCTCCGCAATTGCCTTTTTCAAACGGTCATAAACTTCATCATAAGTAGTGGTAATATCAGCTAAATTCTTCCGGAACACATCCTTATCCATATGTGCGTTCGTTTTGATATCCCATAAACGACAATTGTCAGGAGAAAATTCATCTGCCAAAACTAAAGTGCCATCAGGTAATTTCCCAAATTCTAGTTTAAAGTCCACGAGCTTCATCCCAGCATTAGCGAACAGCTTGGTTAATAGAACGTTGCATTGCCGTGCTAATGCCCAGCACTTTTGATAATCGTCAGCAGTACATGCCTTGATCGCAATCGCATCCGATTCGTTAGCAAATGGGTCGTCAAGTTCATCGCTCTTATAGAAAGTTTCTTCTACTGGTTGGTCCAAAGGAGTTCCTTCTTCCAATCCAAAACGTGAAGCAAAGTGACCAGCGATGATGTTACGGGTGACAAATTCCAAACGGATCATGTCACACTTCTTAACTAATTCTTCTGTATCAGAGAGACGCTTAACAAAGTGAGTAGGAATCCCCTTTTTAATCAGGTATTGGAAAACCAAGGTTGAAATGTCATTAGCAGCGGTCCCCTTACCAGCAAAGTGATCCTTGCGCTTACCATTCAACATGGTTGCTTGATCTAAATAAACTACCCGTAATAATTCAGGGTCATCCGTTGACCACATTTGCTTAGCTTTTCCCGAATACAGTAACTTTTCCATGATTATTAATGCTCCTTTTTGTATAAAACACGAACTATAATATGGATTTTTGATTAAGTAGTTCGCTAATGATCGTCATAAGCATATCAACTCCTTAGTTAATTGTCAACGTGATTCGCCAACTTTATTTAACAAATTATTTTTAATGTTCGTGTTTATGATGGAAGTGGGAGTCAAGAAGACCATAACTTTAGTTAAACTACAAACATCAAATGCAAACAGCGCAGTACAACAATGGGGTCTAGCACTCGGTAAACCGAACGTTAGACCCCTTTTGGTGCTTGTCACATGCAAAAAAGCTCCCAAGAACATTCTCCTGGGAGCTTAAATATAATCAGTATTTAGTCTAAGCCAATCCGCTTATAAATATCATCAACATGACGCAAGTGCCAGTGATAATCAAAGGCGTCATTAAGGTCTTCCTTGGTTAACTGCTTTTGAATTGTTGGGTCGGCTTCTAGTAATGGACGGAATGGAATTTGTTCAGCCCAGCACTTAGCGGTGTATGGTTGAATTAAATCGTACGCATCTTCACGTGTCATTCCGGAATTAACTAACTTCAGTAAAACACGACCTGAGTAAATCAAGCCCAGTGTCTTTTCCATATTCTTCTTCATCGTTTCAGGGAAGACATCCAAGTTCTTCAAAATCCGGCCGAAACGTTTCAGCATGTAGTCCAACAATGAAGTGGCGTCCGGCAAAATCATCCGTTCTGCGCTTGAGTGAGAAATATCTCTTTCGTGCCATAGTGATACATCTTCATATGCAGGAACCATGTAACCACGTAATACCCGTGCACATCCGGTGATGTTTTCTGAACCAATTGGGTTCCGCTTGTGAGGCATTGCGGAGGATCCCTTTTGACCCTTGGCAAAGTGTTCTTCTACTTCATGAATTTCGGTCCGTTGCAAAGAACGAATTTCAGTAGCCATTTCTTCCAAACTAGTTCCTACCAGAGCAATCGCAGCAATGTAAGCAGCATGAAGGTCACGTGGTAATACTTGGGTTGAGATTTCTTGTGGACGAATGCCTAACTTATCGCAGACGTACTTTTCAACAAATGGGTCAACTTCGGCAAAAGTACCAACCGCACCGGAAATCTTCCCAGCTTCAACACCCTTAGCAGCTTCATCAAAGCGTTTCTTATTCCGCTTCATTTCTGAATACCACCGGGCTGCCTTCAAGCCAAAAGTCGTTGGTTCCGCATGAATACCATGGGTCCGTCCCATACAAACGGTGTACTTGTACTTTTCGGCCATTTCTTTCAACACATCCATGAAGTTATCAATATCTTCACGAAGAAGGTCATTGGCTTTCTTCAACCGGTAACCTTGGGCAGTATCAACAACGTCAGTACTGGTCATTCCATAGTGAACCCACTTCCGTTCTGGCCCTAATGACTTTGAAACGTCACGAGTGAAGGCAATTACGTCGTGGTGGGTAACAGCTTCAATTTCTGCAATTCCATCTACGGAAAACTTCGCATTCTTCTTAATCTTTTCTACGTCTTCAGCAGGAATGTGACCTAATTTACTCCAAGCTTCATCCGCAGCAATTTCGACTTCCAACCAGCATTGGTACTTGGTTTGGTCGCTCCAAATGTGTTTCATTTCAGGACTTGTATAACGATCAATCATTAGTTAAAATTCCTTTCTTTTTTATCAATAATTCCATTCTATACTGTTTTCAATTGTTTGTGGGAACTAATTCTCCCAAATTCCGCTATCTTCAATTTCACGTAACGTTTGATCAAAATCATCGGTAAGGATCGTGACGTGTCCCATCTTCCGATTATGACGAATTTCCGCTTTACCATAATCATGGTAATGCCAATTAGGGTGTTGTGTAATTTGTTCTCGAACCTTTTCAACATGTTGTCCCAAAACATTAACCATAATCACTGGTTTCAACAGTTCAATTTTGGGCAGTGGCCAGTTGCAAATAGCCCGATTATGAATCGCAAATTGGGAAAAATTACATGCTTCGATGGAATAGTGCCCTGAATTGTGCGGACGCGGTGCTAATTCATTAATATATATCTGATCGTCTTGCCCAATAAACATTTCAACTCCTAGAATGCCCCGCAGATCGATTGCTTTGGCAATTTGGGTCGCCATAGCTTCCGCCTTAGCACGTAATTGCGGACTAATCCGCGCAGGGACAATGCTAATATGTAAAATTTCGTGATGGTGGATATTTTCGGAAACCGGAAAAGTTGTAATGTCACCATTCTCGTTTCTAGCAACCATCACTGAACATTCCATCCGAAATGGAACCCAGCCTTCAAGAATACAATTACCGGTTTGCAGAATCCCTTCACATTTGGCCAGGTCCGCAGCGCTGTGAAGTACCTCTTGACCATGGCCATCATAACCGCCTTCACAGGTCTTCAAAACACTTGGGTAACCAATTTTTTCAATCGCCGTTTCTAATTCTGCACGGTTGTGGACCGGCATAAATGGTGCCGTCTTCAAACCAGCATGATGCAAAAACGTCTTTTCCCGAATCCGGTCTTTAGTGGTGTATAGCAAATGTGTCCCTTGGGGAACATATGAAGTGTCAGCTACATCTTCCAACGCATTTAAATCAACATTTTCAAATTCATAGGTTAAAACATCAGACCGGTCAGCAAGTTGCTGAATTGCTTGCACATCTTCATAGGGAGCCACAATTTGATCATCCGCAACCTGACCAGCAGGGCAATGCGGAGTTGGATCCAAAATAATGACCTTCATACCAGTCTGTTTAGCGTCAAGTGCCAACATTTGCCCTAACTGGCCACCACCAATGATGCCAATTGTGGAACCTTGTTGAATCATCTTAGTCAAGGTGCGCCCCGCTTTCTTTAGCTTCGTCATGCATTTGCTGACGATATTGCACAATCTGTTGTTGGATTCGTGGATCAGTAACTCCTAAGATTTGTAGAGCTAATAGTGCGGCATTTTTAGCCCCAGCTTTACCAATCGCCGTCGTGGCCACAGGAATTCCTGCAGGCATTTGCACAATTGATAAGAGGGAGTCCATTCCACCAAGTGCCCGTGTTTGACCAGGAATTCCAATAACCGGTAATGGAGTGTTAGCGGCAACCATTCCTGGCAAGTGCGCTGCTCCACCAGCACAAGCAATAATCACTTTGGTGCCATTTTGAACCGCATTTTTTGCAAAAGCGAACATTTCATCTGGCATTCGGTGTGCAGAGATAACGTTCTTGTCATAATCAACACCAAACTGATCTAAAATCAGACAAGCTTCTTTAACTGTTGGCCAATCTGATTTACTACCCATAACAACACTGATTTTACTCATGACTAAATTCCTCCTTAAGCCTCCTTAAGGGTACCAAAGTTTTTGATGGAAAACAAGAACAATATAATATATTTAAATCGTTTTGTTCGTTTATATTTAAACTGCTAACAAATAAGCGCGACAGACTACTAAATCCATCGCGCTTTATCGTTCTATTCTATTTAACTAGCTTACCATTAACTAATACATGCCGAACATCATCCCGGTGTACTTGATATAGTAGCCGTTCAAAACGATTATCATCATTGTCAGTCACCTGTTGGAAACGTTCCTGAACAATTTGTAAGTCGGCTTGATACCCCGGTTTAATTGCACCAATTGGCAAGTGCAAGCTCTTACCGCCACCTACAGTTGCCAGGTAAAAGGCGTTCTTCATACTAATCCGTGAACCAGCCACTCCCTGATCTTCTGGAGCAACTCCGTCTTGGCGAATCTGCGATGACATAACAGCTTGACGAATATTGTCATAAATGCTTGGTGAATATCCACCTGAAATGTCAGTACCCATGCCAACCTTAATTTTATCATGCAAAAGCTCTTTAACCGCCATGATTCCATTGCCAAAATAAACATTGGAAATTGGGCAATGTGCTAATGCTGTATCTCGCTTTTTGACTAACTTACGGTCTGCCGCAGTCAACTGGGTAGCATGTGCCATGACCGACTTATCCGTTAATAGTCCAAACTGATCTAGCACTTCTGCATCGTGTTTACCAAACCGTTCAATTGCATAGTGATGTTCCCAAACACTTTCACTCAGGTGTGACTGAATCGGTAAATCATACTTTTGCGCTAGTTGACCTAGCCCACGCAATGTTTCGTCGGTACACGAAGGTACAAAACGAGGTGTAATTACCGGAATTGGAGATAATGCATTCCCCGAACCAAGATCCGTTAGCTGGTGAATAAAGTTTTCAGTATCTCCAATCGCAGTCTCACTAGATTCATCACGATAAAAAGCGGGTGTTTGGTCAGGATTATCCATTGCTACTCGACCAATTAAGCTCCGTAATCCCTGACGCATACATTCACGTGCCAGAATCAAATTAGCCTGGTTATGGATGGTTCCAAAGAATAACACTGTGGTGGTCCCATTATTCAGGAGTTCTTGAACCAACGTTGGGTATACTTGTTCAGCAAAGGCTGGGTCACGATACTTGGCTTCCAAGGGAAAAGTATAGTGTTGCAGCCAATCCTCTAATGGCAAGTCTAACGCTAATCCTGCATTAGGCCATTGTGGAGCGTGCACGTGCAGGTCAACAAACCCTGGTAGAATCACTTGGTCATCCGCGGCTTTGATTAATCGTCCCTCTCGCTGGGCTTGTTGAACAATCCCAGCATAGTCTCTATCACCGGGTTCAACAATGCGGTCAATAATTCCCTGTTGGTCAACGCAAATTAATGCTTGCGTGTGTAATTCAACCTGGTCTCGATCAACGGATGAATAATAATCACCCTGAATAACCTGTGCTATCATGATGTTCTCCTTTTAGAATAGTCCTTTGATCGTTCCGTTCTCGTCAATGGTCATGTTGACCGCAGCTGGTGTTTTGCCTAAGCCAGGCATCGTCATCATATTACCAGCTAACGCAACGATAAATCCGGCACCTAATTTTGGAACAAGTTCCCGAATATGGAAAGTAAATCCTTCCGGAGCACCTAATTGGTTTTTATCGTCAGTAAATGAATATTGCGTCTTGGCAATGCAGACTGGAAGGTCATTCCAACCAAATTCCGTAAATTGACGGAGCTGTTTTTTCGCTTTATTGCTGAACGAAACATCCTTAGCACCATATACCTGTGTAGCAATCGTCCGAATTTTTTCTTCAGGGGTTTGGTCTAAAGTGTATAGTTCGTGGAATTCACTTGGTTGATCAGCAAGTTTAACAACTTCTTTTGCCAAGTCTAAAGTACCATCGCCACCCTTAGCCCAGGCATCAGCGATGACGACGTTAACACCCAGCGCCCGACAATTATCTTCAATCATCTTGATTTCGGCATCAGTATCGGTAACAAAGTGATTAATTGCAACTACTAATGGAATACCAAATCGTTGCATGTTCTTGATATGCCGGTTTAAGTTTGCCATCCCCTTCTTTAGCTCAGGAAGATTTTCGTTCTTTAGTGCGGCTAATTCGGCACCGCCGTTGTATTCCAGAGCACGAACAGTAGCTACGATCACCATTGCATCAGGAGTCTTGCCAAGGACTCTTCGTTTAATGTCCAAGAACTTCTCTGCACCGAGGTCGGCACCAAATCCGGATTCAGTTACTGTGTAATCTGCTAAATTCATGGCTGCTTGAGTAGCCAAAACAGAGTTGCAACCATGTGCAATGTTGGCAAATGGTCCACCATGAATAATCGTTGGGGTATGGTCTAGTGTTTGGACAAGGTTAGGCTTAATAGCATCCTTCAAAAGAATTGTGATGGCATCTTCGAATCCTAATTGACTTACGGTCACTGGAACCTTATCGTGGGTGTAGCCAACTACAATTCGACCAACCCGGCGCTTGAGGTCCATCAAATCAGTTGACAAACAAAGAATTGCCATCAATTCTGAGGCAGCAGTAATGTCAAACCCAGTTTCCCGAGGAATTCCTTGCATGACACCGCCTAATCCAGTTACCACGTTCCGAAGTGCCCGATCATTGACATCTTCAACCCGTTTCCAAATAATCCGGCGTGGATCCAGACCCAATTCATTATCACGCATAATATAGTTATCCACGAGGGCAGCCAACGTGTTGTTGGCGCTGGTTAAGGCATGTAGGTCACCAGTAAAGTGCAGGTTAATGTCTTCCATTGGTACCACTTGGCTGTATCCACCACCAGTAGCACCACCTTTGATCCCAAAGACCGGTCCCATTGATGGTTCACGCATTGCAATGATCGTTTGATGGTTAAGCTTGTTAAGCGCGTCTCCTAATCCTACTAATACTGTCGATTTTCCTTCACCAGCCGGTGTCGGGTTAATCGAAGTTACTAATACCAGCTTGTGTTTTTTATTGTCGTTCTTTTTTAATGGGAGATTTAGCTTTGCCTTGTACTTACCGTATTGTTCAATATCGTCTTCAGATAAACCAATTTTTTCAGCAATCTTAGCAATTGGTTCCATTGTGGCTTGGTCAGCGATTTCAATATCTGTCAGCATTAGTAGGTTCCTCCTTATACTTTTAGCAAAACAAGAACTATATCTTCAAATAAATTGATATAGTTCGTAAATACATACATAGAATAATAGATTTATCTGCAAATGTAAATACTTATTTTTTCACCATTTCAGATCCGCGCCGTTGTTTTACCTGTTTGACGCCAAAAACATCCAGTAAGAAAGTGAAAATTGGCACACCAACAATTAATCCCCATGTTCCCCATAAATGTTCGGCAACTAATAAGACGACGAAGGTGTAGAAAATAGGCAATTCAGTACGGCTTGACATGAATTTAGGATTAAGAATATAGGCTTCAAGAGCATGGATCACCATGATCATAATGATAATGTAAATCACGTCACGAATACCGCCGACTTGATAACCAACGAGGCTGAGCGGTACTAAAGAAATGATGACTCCGGCAACAGGAACCAGGCTCAAAACAAACACCATTATACCTAAAGCAAAAATCTGGGGCATCTTCATAAATGACAAACAAATCATCGTTAGCGCCGTGTTACAAATCGCAATAAAGAATTGTGCTTCTAACACCACTCCAAAGGTATTTACGAAGGTCTTACCGAAATAATAAATGTCACCAAACAGCCAGTTTAAATATTTGGTTTCCAAAAACTGTCGTGAAAAATCTTCCATTTGTTGCAATTCAATCGTGTAGAAGAAACTTAAAATCAATGACATGAATACTGCGATTGTTAGCGTCCCAATCCGGGTTAACGTATCTACCGCAAAATTCATCCCGTGCTTTGCCTGGTCAATCAGCGTTGACGTGCTGACGTAACGGTTAATGTAGCGCATCAACCATTTCATGTCATCACTTTGATAGAATTTGACCATTGAGTTAACCATTTTCACAATTTCATTGATTAACATTGGCAAATAGTCGGTAACAACATAGTAAATCCCAAAGATGAGGATGATGTACGTAACGATTACAATGACGACCGTCGGAATCTTCGGTACCCATCGTTGAATCAACCGGACCCAGTGAACTATCAAGTAGGTAAAGATAAACGTCAATAGGATTGTGTTCATCATTCCCCTTGCAAGATAAAGAACCGCAATGAGCAATATCAATACCACCGTGCGGTGTAAGTGGACATTTCCCGTAAACTTTGCCCAAGCATTTTCCATTTTTTCACACCCTTTTTTGCATACTAGTTCAATTTTAACAGACCCGTATCAAATGTAAAAAGTATTCACGACAAATCATCAGAACGTGTAAAATAAAGTTATGAGTAAGATTTTGGAGGATTAAGTCGTGAAGAAACCCATTTTTGAAAGACAGCACCTGCCACTTTTTGTAACTTTATTCGGCCTTTACTTAGCTATTTCATACTGGCCGAGTGTGGCCAAATTTATTGGTCACGTATCCCATGCCACCATTCCACTTTTAGTGGGGGCCGTCCTGGCTTACATTATTAATATTCTCCTTAATCAATGGGAACATCTCTACGAGAAGTGTTTCCCTTCCAATCAGTCTCAGGGGTTAAAGCGCGGTATCTGTATTGCACTCTCTTACATTTCAATTGTGGTAATTCTGGGACTAGTACTTTGGCTAGTAATTCCGGAAGTCGTGGCCTGCGTAAAGTTATTGTTGGCTCATCATAGTCGGCTCATCCAACGAGCTGTGAAATATCTATCTAGTCACTCATTTAAATACATTGACCCAAACAAAATTAACTGGTCGGCCATTGTTAAGCAGGCCTCGGCTGGCGTTGGAGGAACCTACCAAGTAGTCAAGCATGCCGCTTCTCGTATTATCACATTTGGTACAACTTCAATCATTGCCATTTTCTTTTCAGTTTACTTACTGGTTTTCAAAGAAATGCTACGGCGACAATTTAACAAATTGGTTGACCTTTGGGTTCCTAAAGCAAAGGGCCAGATCATGTATATCATTAACGTCTTCGACTCCAGTTTTAGTGGCTATATTAGCGGCCAGTGCAAAGATGCCGCGATCCTTGGAATCTGCTGTTTCATCGGAATGACCATTCTCAGGTTGCCATATGCCTATATGATGGGAGCAGTAACAACCGTTACCGCCCTTATTCCGATTATTGGAGCCATTCTTGGTGCTTCTGTCGGCATTATTATTATCTTTGCTGTCTCCCCAGTAAAAGCTTTAATTTTTCTAATCTTTATTATTGTTTTGCAACAGCTAGACAACCGTATCACCTATCCGATTGTGGTTGGTAAATCCATTGATTTGCCAAGCGTCTGGGTATTCGTAGCGGTTATGGTTGGTGGCGGTGTCTCTGGAATCCTCGGGATGATGTTTACTGTGCCACTATTCTCAGCACTTTACCGGATTATTCGTGATCGAGCTGCGCTGCGTGCCTCTTCTTCAGATAAATAAATCATTCTGCTTCTTAGCGAATTTTTCAGATGGGTGTATAATAATTACTTGTTTAATATAAGAAAGAAGGAAACCCACACATGTTAGAAAAGACGTTCTACAAGCAATTGTTGAGTCGTTCATTCACTATTCCAGTTAAAATTGTTTTCTGGGATGGCAAGAGCGTTAACTACGGTGACGGCGAACCACAAGTTACCATTACTTTTAAGGAAAAAATTCCAATTAAGGAAATTACTCGGAACGCCTCAATTGCCCTTGGTGAAGCTTACATGGACCACAAAATTGAGATTGACGGCAGTATCCAAAAATTAATTGAATCTGCTTATGAAAGTGCCGACAGTTTCATGCGGAGTTCCAAGTTTCGGAAGTTCTTACCAAAGCAAGGTCACTCTGAAAAACAAAGTGAAGACGATGTACAAAGCCACTATGATGTTGGTAATGACTTCTACCGTCTTTGGTTAGATGATAATTTAACCTATTCTTGTGCGTACTTTACCGACGGCAATCACGACGACCTCAAAGCCGCTCAATTAGCTAAGGTTCACCATATTTTACAAAAGTTGGATCCAAAACCTGGCAAAACACTTTTAGACATTGGTTGTGGCTGGGGAACACTAATGCTTACTGCCGCTAAAGAATACGGCTTAAAGGTAACTGGGGTAACACTTAGTGAAGAACAATATCAATTAGTACAAAAGCGGATTGACGAAGAAGGTTTGAGCAACGTTGCCGAAGTAAAACTGATTGACTACCGTGAACTTGGTGATCGTCAATGGGATTACATTACTTCAGTCGGAATGTTCGAACACGTTGGTAAGGAAAACCTTGGTATTTACTTTAAAGATGTCGCTAAATACTTAGCCGACGACGGAGTAGCCTTAATTCACGGGATTACCCGTCAACAAGGCGGTGCCTACAATGGTTGGATTAACAAGTACATCTTCCCAGGTGGTTACGTTCCAGGTCTTGCCGAAATGGTTGACCACATTGAAGAAAACAAACTGCAAATTGCTGATATTGAAATGCTCCGGCGGCATTATCAACGGACTCTAGAAATCTGGGACCAAAACTTTAATGCTCACCGTGACCAAATTACTCAAATGATGGGTGACCGGTTTACCCGGATGTGGGATCTTTACCTCCAAGCATGTGCCGCTTCATTTGAATCAGGTAATATCGATGTTATCCAATACCTAATTACTAAGGGTGCCTCTGGTAAGAACTTACCAATGACTCGTAATTACATGCTTGAAAAATAAGAATTAAAAAGGATTGTGACGTGTACCCAAAAAGTTGGAAGTTGAATATTCTGGCTTAATAATTGAATAAATATTTTTCTAGGCAACTAGATACTGCTCATACTGAAGCGGTATTTGGTTGCCTAGTTTTGTTTGAATGCGTCGTTCATTATAGAAGTGAAGCCACTCTTCAACCGCTTGTTTTAGTTCATCTTGATTGCGATAACGTGTATCGGCCTCGAT
>NZ_JACJKU010000230.1 GCF_016901675.1 Limosilactobacillus coleohominis | reverse complement strand
TGGCTTCATCGGCTACCTTTTGCTTTTGATCGGAGTCAGCCTTGGATTGGTCAGCTTTGGCTTGGGCCTTCTCAGCTTTCTTATCAGCCTTATTAGCTGCTGCAGTGGCTTCATCGGCTACCTTTTGCTTTTGATCGGAGTCAGCCTTGGATTGGTCAGCTTTGGCTTGGGCCTTCTCAGCTTTCTTATCAGCCTTATTAGCTGCTGCAGTGGC
>NZ_JACJKU010000229.1 GCF_016901675.1 Limosilactobacillus coleohominis | reverse complement strand
TAGTTTGTTTTGATCAATCCAGTTATAGATGGTTTTAAAGCTCAGCTGCAGTGTATGTGCTACTTGCTCTGCCGACCATTTTTCAATTAGTATCTTATCCTCAATATATCGCTTTAATCCTGAAGTAAAGTGTGACTTAGCTCCACGTTGAGTGATTTGATCACGATGCTGTTTTTCTGCCCTTCGGGCATTATAAGATCCAGGTAATCGATGTAATTC
>NZ_JACJKU010000228.1 GCF_016901675.1 Limosilactobacillus coleohominis | reverse complement strand
GTATCAGTGGATTAATGATGGTGTATTCCGTACGTCTAACTTGGACCTTTTTGAGAAAACTAAACGTAAACACCATCAATCTCATCCACAAGCCAAAAAGTGCTTAGGATCTAACATTGCTCAACGTCCACAGGTTGCGGACCAACGGTCCGAAATTGGTCATTGGGAACTAGACACTATTCAAGGTCATAAAGATGGCAAGGATAGCGTTGTTCTAGT
>NZ_JACJKU010000227.1 GCF_016901675.1 Limosilactobacillus coleohominis | reverse complement strand
CAGTCAATCAATGACTAAAGCTATTATTACACTGGCCCGTCATCTAGGCGCCAATTTAAAATCACTGACTGTTGACCATGGAAAAGAATTTGCCAATTATCATCAAATCAAAGATTTGATAAACAAGCCAATGTTTTTCGCACACGCTTATTCTCCTCATGAACGTGGATCCAATGAAAACAGGAATCGAGTTCTCCGCCGATTTATCCCAAAAGGCAA
>NZ_JACJKU010000226.1 GCF_016901675.1 Limosilactobacillus coleohominis | reverse complement strand
TACACTGCAGCTGAGCTTTAAAACCATCTATAACTGGATTGATCAAAACAAACTAGAAATCAGTTTAAGCGATCTTCCTGACCATGGTATTAGGCGCCATCGAGCTAAATAAACTCGTGGTACTTTTTGCCATGGACGTTCAATTGATACACGTCCTCGTGAAGTAGCACAACGAACGACCTTTGGTCATTTCGAAGCAGATACCGTACTTTCAGGTAA
>NZ_JACJKU010000225.1 GCF_016901675.1 Limosilactobacillus coleohominis | reverse complement strand
AGTCGCTACTTTCACAGAAAGATTAAGCCGCTTAACAATCGTTCAACGTTTAGATGGGCGTGACAGTCAATCAATGACTAAAGCTATTATTACACTGGCCCGTCATCTATGCGCCAATTTAAAATCACTGACTGTTGACCATGGGAAAGAATTTGCCAATTATCATCAAATCGAAGATTTGATAAACAAGCCAATGTTTTTCGCACACGCTTATTCTCC
>NZ_JACJKU010000224.1 GCF_016901675.1 Limosilactobacillus coleohominis | reverse complement strand
CATTTCGAAGCAGATACCGTACTTTCAGGTAAAATGAAGGGGCAAGCAGTCGCTACTTTCACAGAAAGATTAAGCCGCTTAACAATCGTTCAACGTTTAGATGGGCGTGGCAGTCAATCAATGACTAAAGCTATTATTACACTGGCCCGTCATCTAGGCGCCAATTTAAAATCACTGACTGTTGACCATGGAAAAGAATTTGCCAATTATCATCAAATC
>NZ_JACJKU010000223.1 GCF_016901675.1 Limosilactobacillus coleohominis | reverse complement strand
TTTTACTGGTAATTTTTCTCGTAATATTAACCCGTGAAAAACGATCAGTCATTACTAGAACAACGCTATCCTTGCCATCTTTATGACCTTGAATAGTGTCTAGTTCCCAGTGACCAATTTCGGACCGTTGGTCCGCAACCTGTGGACGTTGAGCAATGTTAGGTCCTAAGCACTTTTTGGCTTGTGGATGAGATTGATGGTGTTTACGTTTAGTTTTCT
>NZ_JACJKU010000222.1 GCF_016901675.1 Limosilactobacillus coleohominis | reverse complement strand
TGACCATGGTATTAGGCGCCATCGAGCTAAAGAAACTCGTGGTACTTTTTGCCATGGACGTTCAATTGATACACGTCCTCGTGAAGTAGCACAACGAACGACCTTTGGTAATTTCGAAGCAGATACCGTACTTTCAGGTAAAATGAAGGGGCAAGCAGTCGCTACTTTCACAGAAAGATTAAGCCGCTTAACAATCGTTCAACGTTTAGATGGGCGTGA
>NZ_JACJKU010000221.1 GCF_016901675.1 Limosilactobacillus coleohominis | reverse complement strand
CATGGAGCCGTTTAACAATTGTCAGGCGACTCTTACGCTCCACAAAAGTAGCCACAGCTTGACCTTTACGTTTGCCAGAAAGTACGGTATCAGCTTCAAAGTGGCCGAATTCCTGGCGAGTTTCGACTTTATGAGAACGCTCCTCAATGGAGCGGCCGTGACTGAACGTACCACGCTTTTCTTTAGCACGATGACGACGAATTCCATGATCAGGCAAATCGG
>NZ_JACJKU010000023.1 GCF_016901675.1 Limosilactobacillus coleohominis | reverse complement strand
TTATTAGTATCATCACTAACGAGAACATAATGCAAATCCTCATAGTTCTTAATATCATTACCAGTAGTGTACTTAGCTTGACTATCACTTGGACCTTCTTGTTTGACCGTCTTCAAGGTCTTCTTAGTATTGTCGTCAATAAAAGTGACATCTAAATTTTGAGAATCGGCAGTGTAGATTACAGTAAATTCTTGGTCCGTAGAATTTGGCATTACTTCTGTGCCTTTTACTACTAACTGATTTGCCGTATACCCAGAAATGGTTGGAGAGATAACGTCTTTAAATTTATCGGTTTCTGGGTCCCATTTATTCCAGTGATCTTTTTTATCAACATCATCTTGATATCCGCTACGTGAAAACGTAATGACTTGATAAGCATCGTCTGCTGCTTTTTGACCATTTTCGTATTGATAGTGAATAGTTTCCTTTACCGTACTATTATCATTAAGTGGACTAGTTCGATGTTTCAAATAAACATAAAAATCATTTGGTTGCCCTACTTCAGGAATAGTACCAGACTCAGTCCGAGAGTCAACCTGCTTTGTAGCGAGTTCATAACCATCCTTTTCATAATTCCAAAGCTGGTTAGTATATGAATCTCCAACATTTTTACCTTCTACAGATTGCTTTTGATCAACTATTTCATCTCCATCTGTAGATTCAAAACTAGTTTTTTCAGGATTATTTTTAACAGTCTCATCAACATCTATGTAATGGATGGTAACTGTATTCGTCTGCTTAGGGTTAGCCTTATAAACAATATACTCAATAATATTATCGTTAGGTTTAAGGTCAATTTTCCCATATGTTGTTACAGCTTGCCCATTAGTAACTGCCTTATCATTGTTCATCTGCAATTGATTGTTGTCAGTTACACCTACGTAAGCCGTATAGCCATCAATTTGTGGGACATTTATATCATCAAAATGCTGAGGATTTACATTTGTGAAGTCATTAGTATCGCTCTCAAATACTGCATTATTCACGTGATCGTCAATCTTTTGACCACCATTCTCCATCTGATTACCATTTTCATCCACAAACTTAATGGTTTGTTTTGCCCATTCATAAAAAAGACCTGAAACATAACCATTATTTTCTGGTTTAACATCTGTGGATTGGTCAATCCAATAACCAGTTGTTTGTTGAGAAAGGTGATCACCATTTGTGGTAGATACTTTTACAGTCCATGGCTTATCTTTAAGGAAATATTTAATAGCTTGACTTTTAATCGGATTACCATTTAAATACGTATCACTATTATCAGGATACGTAGCATTACCGCCATCTTGTGTAGGATTTGTAATATTATCCGGAGATAATAGATCATACTCATCTTTTGGCTTCCAATTTATTAGAGTCATAATGAAATCTTTTTTACCGTCATTATCAGCGTTGGATTTAAATCCTTCATAATCACCATCAATAGTTACGGTGTAAGTAATAGTATTGCCGTCACTAGATAACTTAGATGTAACTGTTACATTCGGTTGAGTATATTCAACTTGATGGTTCAAATAATATTGATCGCTACCATCAATCGGATCCACATTATAATTTCCCTTTATCTCACCCACAATGGCATCTTGAAGCTGTTTTTGAACACTATCGTACCCGACGAAGTCCATGGTAATGGGACTATTTGCATCAGTAGCGGGTTTAGACACTGTAATATCAAAAGACTTTCCTAAATCATGACCATTATTTGTCTTAGAAAGTGATATTCCGACACTTTGTTGTGTGTCTGTGTCAGGAGCCAAATACCATGTACCATTCTGCTGAAACCAACGGTGTGCAGCAACATTACCAGTATGATTGCTTGCCCGCGTTTCGTTTGAAAATGAAATGGCATCACTATCATTTAATTTCGCGACTTTAAATTGAATACCACTATTGGTCTTGTAATCTCCAACCTGAAGGTCCTTATTTGGCGTAAAGTCGCTAGTATCATCACCATTTGTGTAGATAGTAAAGCCAGCAGGCAAGTCTAATTTCTTATCGTCATTTTGAATGGCATTATACCAAGTTAAGTTAACGCCGAACTCCCAATCACTACTTTCTTAAGGATGGGTTGCTAAGTACTGCTTAATTCCATCAGTAAAGATAATTTGATAATAACCATTACTGGTTCCAAGGCTATCTACTTTAGTATTATCATTTACAACAGTTTCTTTTTGATCATTAGTAATAACAGTTTGCGCATACTTATCTAAGTTGCCCACTGGTACGATGTAACCAGCAATGCCACCCTGATATGGAATGATAATTGGATCAGCTTTACCATTAATAGCACCATAACTCATAATATGCTGTTGGCCATCACTAGTTGTGTAAGGAAGTCCTAATTTAACATCAATATAATCTCCAGATTTGATTTTCTTCATCTGTGATTGTGGAATATTTAGTTTAAGACTTAAATGAGTTTGTCCAGTATCACCTTTACTTTTATCATGTCCAGGTACTTGTTCTACTTTTTGAGAAGTAACTTTGATTTGACCATTATCCGTCCCCACCTGATCATTTAACGAAGTAGTTGCCTTTGGAACACCATTATTTTCAGTAGCTGTTGAATTAGATTGAGCAGTTGAGCTTGGAGTAGAACTATTACTTTGTGCTGCTGGGCTAGCCGCCTGATCATTTTGTTCACCACTTGCGGTAGTATTAAGTTCGTTATGATCAGTTTTACCTGTTTTCCCCTGATTGACTATTAGTTACTTGTGCACTATTAGTATCAGCCTTTACAACCAGCTGACTAGCACCTAAATAAAAAGAAGTTGAAAGTAATACAGAAGCCACCCCAATACTTAACTTTCGTAAGCCGTAGTGAGGTACTCTTTTTGCATATTGATTATTGTGGTTATTTCTCCCTGTCATAATCACATCTCCCAAGATAATAAAATAATAGTATGAAAAGATTAACATGTGATAAATCTATTAATCTATTATAATATATCACCATTATTTTAATATTCAATGTCATATTTTAGGTTATCGTATGATACATTACTTTCAACGGCTAATTGTTGGAATATTGTCAATTAATTAATAATTTAATGTACAATAAAAGACCCCCGAAGGATCTTTTTTATCACTTGCTGTATGCCTTTAAAATGGGAATTCCGTGGTAAAAACTAAAGTGAGTGTACTCGGCATTTTCTGGTTCAGCGATTCTTTCCGGATTATTAGTGTTTAACAATAACGCTAACCACAACTTAATTGTCATACCGTGAGAAACCACTAAAACCTGATCATTATTATCAAGGCCTAAGCTATTCATGAAATTTGACAGCCTTTTTTGTGCTTTTTCATACGTTTCTCCACCCGAAACACGCCATGAATTTTTAAAATTGCTAGCATTTTTGAAATATTCCGGATAATTAGCTACTAAATCTTCAATTCGTTGTCCATCCCACTTACCATAATCAAATTCAACTAGTCGTGGATCAAACGTCACTGTTACTTGGGAGCCAACAATAATTTCTGCTGTTTCGCTTGCTCTTTTGAGGGGACTAACAAAAATCTTGTCAAATTGAATACCGCTTAGTTTTTCTTTTGTCTCGTTAGCTTGCATTCGTCCCTTGTCAGTCAATGGCTGATCTATCTTTGCCCCTTGCATAATATGGTTTGCATTTGCCTGACTTTGTCCATGACGCACTAAATATAATTCCATCGGTAATCCCTCCTCACACTAATTCTCTTTTATTCTAACCCTAATTTGACAATTTAATTCTATAAGAAAAGGTGGCCTCATATGAAAGGCCACCTCTTTTTTACTTTTTACGCAATTTACGTAATTTCTTCATTCGCTTTAGCTTATCCTTCTTCATTTTGCGTGCCATCCTGTTCATAGCCATCTGCCCCATTTTTCCACCAGGCATTTGACCTCCCATCATGTTTTGCATTCCGGAGAAGTTACCATTAGTAACCTGCTTCATCATCTTACGCATTTGGCCAAACTGCTTAATCATTCGGTTAACCTCAACAATTGGTCGACCAGAACCAGCAGCTAACCGCCGCCGTCGACTTGGGTTCATCAAATCTGGATTGGTCCGTTCAGCAGGTGTCATCGACTGAATGATCGCTTTAATATGAGCAAACTGCTTAGGATCGATATTTAAATTCTTTAAAGCAGGATTGTTAGCCATTCCTGGCATCATCTTCAAAATGTTCTCCAAAGGTCCCATATTACTAATCTGATCAAGTTGTGCTAAAAAGTCGTTGTAATCAAACTCATTGGCACGCATCTTTTCCATCGTTTCTTGGGCTTGTTCTTCATCGAAATTCTTTTGTGCTTTTTCGATTAGGGTCATCATGTCACCCATACCCAGGATTCTGGAAGCCATTCGATCTGGGTGGAAAACATCTAAGTTTTCCATCTTTTCACCTTCACCGACAAACTTGATTGGTTTACCGGTAACGGCACGAATGGACATTGCAGCACCACCACGGGTGTCACCATCTAACTTTGTCAAAACAACCCCGGTGACATCCAGCTTTTCATCAAACCCTTGAGCAGTAGCAACCGCATTTTGCCCTGTCATTGCATCAACAACTAACAGGATTTCGTTAGGTTCAGCCAGCTTTTTAATGTTAACCAGCTCATCCATCAATTGTTCATCAATTTGTAGCCGACCTGCGGTATCAATAATGACATAATCATTATGATTTTCTTTTGCTTGGGTAAGTCCTTCACGAACAATTTCCACAGGGTCAACATCAGTCCCCTTTTTAAAAACAGGAACATCAATTGAATCTGCAACTTGTTGCAACTGGGTAATTGCGGCAGGCCGGTATACATCGGCTGCGATAAACATTGGTCGCGCATTTTCTTCGTTCTTCAGCCGGTATGCTAATTTACCCGCAGTAGTAGTTTTACCAGCACCTTGTAAACCAACCATCATGATAACAGTTGGAATATGAGGGGCCTTGTTCAAAGCAACGGCTTCACTTCCCATTAAGGCTGTTAACTCATCGTTAACAATTTTTACGATTTGTTGAGCGGGATTTAATCCCTTTAAAACCTCTGCGCCAGTCGCTTTTTCACGGACCTTTTTAACAAAGTCTTTGACAACACTGAAGTTAACATCGGCCTCTAATAGGGCAAGCCGAATTTCACGCATCGTTTCTCGTAAGTCTGCCTCAGTAACCTTAGGCTTCCGCCGCAATTTTTCCATTGCTTTTTGCAGACGTTCAGTTAATCCTTCAAATGCCATTTAAGTAACTCCTCTTTATTCTTCTTCCAGGTTTTCCATATGAGCAACCAAATGATTTAATTCATGATCATTAGGATAATGTTCTTTTACATACCGTTGAATCCGATCGGCCTGGCGGTTGCGGCTCTTAAATTCAGCATAGAGATGCAACTTTTGCTCATAATCTTCTAAAGCTTTCTCAGTGCGTTTAATATTATCATAAACTGCCTGTCGTGAAACGGAAAAATCATCCGCAATTTCACCAAGTGAATAATCGTCAGCATAGTATAACTGCATATATTCAAATTGCTTTTTTGTTAGTAATGGTGAATAAAATTCGAACAAGTCATTTACCCGTTCATTCTTCTCTAGTTCCATCACTTCACCTCATTATTAATTAGTCAGTGGTAACTAGCCCTTTAAATAAGCCGTATACGAATTCACTTGCATTGAATTCTTGCAAGTCGTCTACTTTTTCTCCAAGACCAACAAATTTGACGGGAAGGTGTAATTCGTTGCGAATTGCAAGAACGATCCCACCACGAGCAGTACCATCAAGTTTGGTTAACACAATTCCCGTTACATCGGTACTTTCCTTGAACAATTTAGCTTGGTTCAAAGCATTTTGCCCAGTCGTGGCATCTAGTACTAATAGAACTTCATGTGGAGCATCTGGAATTTCACGCGTTAAAATACGCTTCATTTTTGCTAACTCGTTCATTAAATTAACTTTATTTTGGAGACGACCAGCTGTGTCTACAAACAATATATCATAATCTTCTTCTTTGGCTTTCTTTACACCATCGAAGACAACTGCAGCCGGATCACCATTTTCTGGACCGGTAACAATATCAACGCCGTCACGCTTGGCCCAGACATCAAGTTGTTCCGTGGCTCCCGCACGGAACGTATCAGCAGCTGCTAACAATACCTTCTTACCTTGCTTCTTAAAGCGCGCTGCCATTTTACCAATAGTCGTGGTCTTTCCAGCTCCGTTAACCCCAACAAACATGATGACAGTTGGGCCAGATTTAGCAAAATTAATGCCAGTTTGTTCGTTTTCACCAGCTTCGTCATATAATTCCACCATTTTTTGGATGATGACATTAGAAACATCCTGCTTGGATTTAGCATTTTGCAACTTCACTTCTTCACGAAGAGAGTCACTCAACTTCATTGCCATATCATAACCAACGTCTGATTCAATCATCATGTCCTCAAGGTCTTCAAAGAAGTCCTCGTCAACGTGACGGAAATTGGCTAGAAACTTATTTAATCGAGCACCAAAGCCGTTACGTGATTTAGATAAACCAGCATCATACTTGTCCTCTTCTTGTTCTTCTTCAGAGCTGACTTCTTCAGTCGATTCATGACTAGCATTTTCTGTCGAAGGTTCATTATCCTCTGGCGTTTCGTCAGTTTGGACAGGTTCAGTTGGTGCTTCTTGTTGTTCAATTTCTGTAGTTTCTTTACTAACATCTTCGCTAGATGATTCACTTGATAGAACTGATTCACTAACTGAAGTTGATTGAGAAACAACAGTATTTTTGTCATCATCCACCGTCACTGGCTCATCATGTGATTCTGCTGGTGCCGCTTCTAATGACTCAAAATTGCTAGTAGATGTAGACTCTGAACTGGATTCAGAACTAACCTCACTGCCAGTGACAACTGAAGTTGCAGACTGAACATCGGATTGTTCTACACTCTCTTCAACTTCCGAAGCCGCATTAGATTGAGATTGTTGAGATGATACTTGTTCCTCTTTTTTTTCTTCTTTATGTTTGCGTCTAAAAATATCGAATAATCCCATAATTCGCACTCTCCGTTAGTTATTATCGTTATCTTCACCTAATGTCTTTGCAACGTCAACAGAAACAACTTCAGAAATTCCAGATTCCTGCATCGTTACACCGTACAGTACATCCGCATTTCTCATTGTACCCTTTCGGTGGGTAATTACTATAAATTGCGGACCAGAGTTGCCAAATTTATCTAGGTAATTGGCAAAGCGATCAACATTAACATCGTCTAAGGCCGCTTCCGGTTCATCTAAGATTGCAAATGGTACTGGACGAACTTTCAAAATTGCAAATAGCAGCGCAATTGCTGTTAATGCTTTTTCTCCACCAGAAAGAAGGCTAAGTTGCTGGTTCTTCTTGCCAGGTGGTTGTGCCATGATGTCAATCCCGGTCTCCAGTAGATTATCAGGATCAGTTAGAACTAATTTAGCTTGACCACCATTAAAAATCTGCTTAAACGTTTCCGAAAACGATGCTGAAACTTCATTAAACGTTTTAATGAACCGTTGCTTAACCTGATTATCCATTTCATTCATCGTTGTTTCAAGTTGAGTTTTAGCAGCAAGCAGGTCATCCTTCTGTCCGGTCAAAAATTCATAACGTTTAGAAACATTTTTGTACTCATCAATGGATCCTAAATTAACATCGCCCAATTCTGCTAAACCACGTTTAAGAAGCTTAATTTGACGTTTTAAATCTTCATCAGGAATATCCGATTGGTTCTGCTGAGCTTCTGTTAATGTCATGCCATACTGATCACTAAGTTTATTCATTCCCTGGTCAATATCAGCTTCCAGGTGTCCTTTTTGATCACTCAGACCAGACAGTTCATTCAAGGCTGCTTTAGAAAGTTCTTGGAGGCGTTCATTCTCCTGAGTCATATCTCCAATTTTTTCTTCTAACTGTTCCTGCTGATTGGAGCAATCTTGCACAGTTTCACGCGCACTCGCCAAAGTTTCACGCGCCTCTGCAAGTGCTTGAGTACTATTTAAAGCAGTTGCTTCATCATCTGTGGATGCTTGTTGAATTTCAGATAGCTGGTTTGTTACTTGGTGTAACTGTTTTTGCAAGCCTTCACGCCGGTTAATTAATTCATCATGCCGAGCTTTAAATTGGCTTTGCCGTTCAACATCTACAGCTACCTTCTGTTCTAATTCATGAATTGCCTGTTCTTGACTAGATGCATTTGACTCTAGCTGATTAATTTGCTCTTTAATACTTTGTGAGTGGTCTTTGATATCAGCTAAGTCGTGATTTAACTGCTGTTCACGTTCCTCATTTGCATTTACTTGATCAGTAAATGATTGATGCTGATCATTACGTTGATTAGCTTGGAATTCTAATGCATCTACCTGCCTTTGTAAAGTATTTTGATTACTTTGTAATAGTTGAACAGCCGTCTGAGCTTCATTCACAATTTGCCGTTTTTGGTTAAATTGTTCTTGAAGGTCTTGTAAAGATTGTTGGTTAGCTTTTCGTGCAGTATCCAGTTTTTGAACTTCTTCTTCTAAATGAAAAGCCTGTTGCTGCTCTTTAACTAGATTTGCTTTTAATTGGGTCAACTGTTGCTTTTGACTTAGCAGGCCTGTTCGTTGTCTTCTGTTAGCACCACCAGTCATCGAACCACTAGCATTAATTAACTGACCATCTAAGGTAATCACCCTAATTTGATGGCGCCCAGCCTTACTAATGGCTGTAGCATGGTCCAAAGTATCTGCGACAACGGTTGTTGACAGCAGGTGTTCAATCACTTTACTAAATTGCGCAGGATACTGGATCAATTTAGTAGCTTCACCAATGAACCCATTCATTTCACGAACACTGGACATTGCTTCCGGTACCCATCCCGGACGAATCGAATCAAGTGGTAAAATCGTTACTCGCCCGCCACGGTTCTGGATTAAGTAATTGATAATTTGCTTACCAGTTGCTTGATTATCAACAACCAGTTGTTGCAATTGGCTTCCTAATACTGTTTCAATTGCTGTCGTATATTGAGATGGTACTTTAATCAGTTCACTTACAGACCCAGCCAACCCACTAAATCGCTGGCGAGCCTTTAAGACATTTTGCACACCAACATAGTATCCGGTGTAATCAGCTACCATTGACTGATAATTTTTCAACTGACGTTCTTCGGATTGAACTGTTCCTAGAGCTTGATACCATTGTTTTTGGGCTTGCTCGTATCTAGCCTGCAAGTTTTTGCTTTGTTGAACTTCTTGGTTTAACGTTTCTTGTACTTGTTTAAGACCGGCTTGTGCTTCCTGAGCTTGTGATTGGCGTTCTGCTAATTCCTGGTCCAACTTGGATAACTGCGCGCGACTATCTTGCAGGTTTTGTTGATCTTGCTTAGCAACGTTAATACTGCGTTCATGATTTTGCCGTAAATAAACCTGTTCATTATGAACTGTCGTTAGTTGCTGCATTAAATCAACCTGCTGATCCTGCAGCTGATCCAATTCAGCATGTAGTTTTTGCGTCCGTTCCTTTGCACTCATCGAACGCATATCATGAATATTACTCTTACCATCAGCAATCTTTTTTTGCAATTGAGCAGCCTGTTGCTCGTTTACACTGACCCATTCTTGAATCTCATCCAACTGTTGATTCAGTTGCTGTTGCTGACTTTCAAGACGCGCCTGATCTTTCTCTCGCTGTTCTTTTCGAATAGAAGATAACGATTGTTGATTTTGTAATTTTGCAATTTCTTCTACCTTGGCAGCGACCCGTGCTTGCGCATCGTCCTTTTGTTTTAAGACATTTCTGCGTTGCTCCTGAAGGCCTAGAAGTTCTTTTCTAGCAGCAGTGGCCTGTTGATCATAGTCCGCGCTTAAGTGTTGAGTCTGTTCTAACTTTTCCTTTACTGCACGAAATTGTTTTTGATCGCTCAGAATTTGACGGACCGTTTGCGTTCGGTCATATTTATCCAAACTCTGCTTTTGTTCCAGGTAATCTTGCGCTAATGAACTTTCTTCTTTAAGCGGATCCAACCGCCGTTCTAATTCAACAACAATATCATTAACTCGATCAAGTCGTTCAGCTGTTTCTTTCAGTTTCTTCTCCGCAGTAACCTTGTTTTGCTTATACTTAGCAACTCCAGCCACAGTTTCAATTACTTGGCGACGATCACTTGGTTGACCATTAAAAATTTCTGCGACCCGTCCCTGCGAAATAATTGAAAATGATTCACGCCCAATTCCAGAGTCAATAAATAAGTTGACAATATCTTTAAACCGTACGTGGTGGTTATTAATAAGGTATTCGCTGTCTCCATTACGGTATAGTTTTCGGGTCACCGTAATTTCTGAATATTGACTTTGTAAATAGTGATCACTGTTATCCAAAGTCATCTTCACGACTGCCCGGTTTAGTGGCTGATGGTCCTTAGAACCATTAAAAATCACATCGACCATCTTTCCACCCCGTAAGGTTTTGGCAGACTGTTCTCCCATTACCCAACGAATGGCCTCAATCACATTACTTTTACCACTTCCATTAGGTCCAATAATTCCGGTCATCCCCGGTTGAAATTTAATGGTCGTTTTATGGGCAAAGGATTTAAAGCCATCAATTTCCATTGACAATAGTTGCATTAAATATTCACCAACTTATTTCGTAGTTTCACGTAATTTCTTGAGTGCCTGGGAAGCTGCATCCATTTCGGCATGCTTTTTGGAAGAACCGGTCCCTTGAGCAAGAATTTTCCCATCAGCACTGACGTTAACTTTGAAAACAGGTGCATTTTCAGACCCAGATTCAGCCAAGAGATGGTATTCAATATCAACGTCACCGTCACGCTGCAAAAACTCCTGCAACGATGTCTTAGCATCAACAGCATGGTCAAACCATCCCATATCCAATTTTGGAAAAATAACCCGATGGATAAATTTTTCAACTGCATCGCGACCTTGATCCAAATAAAGGGCGCCAATAAATGATTCAAAAATATCGCATAACAAACCAGAACGTTGCCGTGCACCAGCCATTTCTTCACCCTTTCCTAACCGAATATATTGGTCAAAATGACATTCTTTGGCGAATTTGGAAAAACTGTCTTCACAAACCATGGCAGCACGTAAACGAGTTAATTTTCCTTGAGGCAGTTCTGGATACCGCTTGTAAATATATTCAGAAACAAACAGTTGTAAAACCGCATCTCCGAGAAATTCAATTCGTTCATAAAATTTCAAATTTTGGTCAGGATGCTCATTTACATATGATGCTTGCGTAAACGCCTCTGCTAGTAAGTCAGTGTTTTTAAAATGAATATCGAATTCATCAGCTAAGTATTGTTGTAGTTCAGTAATCATTGCTTCTCCTTTCCTAAAAAAAGCCGTCGACGAAGGATCCTTCATCGCGGCCCAAGTTTATTCTATTATTTTGTTGGTTAATTATTTATCGTTCTGATGGGCAGCAATATAGTCTACCACTTCACCAATGGTATTTAACTTTTCTGCTTCACTATCTTCAATTTCTGCCCCAAAAGTGTCTTCTACTTCCAAGACAAACTCAACAAAGTCAATTGAGTCAGCATCCAGATCAGTCTTTAAGTTTAAATCATCGGTAATTTTGGCACGATCAATGTCAAAGTGATCAGCAACAATTGCTGAAACTTTATCAAAGATTTCATTTTTTTCCATTGCTAAATACCCCTTAATTATCTTTTATCACTAACTACTTATTTTAATCGAGTTTTCCCTTATTGTCTATGTTTTCTTCATTTCCAAAGAAATCTACAGTTTGATCGATCACTTTGGTATTAATCATCGTGTGGATTTGCTCGATAGTCTTGGTCACAGCAGTAACGTCAGCTGAACCATGGGCTTTTACTACTGGCGCTTTCAGGCCTAATAGAACAGCTCCACCATAAAGGGATGGGTTCATTAAATGACCAATTTTGTGAAATACCGGCTTTAAAAGAAGATAACCTAATTTAGCTCGTAATCCACCGTTTAAAATGCCGTCCTTAATTAAGGTCAGCATCATTCTTACTGATCCCTCAGTGGCCTTCAACGCTGCATTTGCTGTCCATCCGTCCGATACTACCACATCCGCTTTACCGTGAAGGAGATCACCAGCTTCAATATTGCCGACAAAGTTTAATTGTTGCTGTTCCTTGAGATCTTGGTAAACATCTTTGTGGAGCTGGTCACCCTTATCTTCCTCAGCTCCATTGTTCAAAAGGGCTACTCGCGGATTGTCAATCTTTAAAACGTTTTTGGCGTAAAAACGGCCTAAATGAGCAAATTGCACCATGTTTTTCTCTTTTGATTCCGCATTCGCACCAGAATCAAGATACACAAAACCGTGACCTTGCTTACCTGGTTGAGCAACTGGCAGAACACTGGTCAGTCCGGGACGATCAATTCCCTTAATCCGCCCAACGATAAAAATCCCTGCCGCTAAAATTGCTCCAGTATTACCTGCAGAAAAGAAGGCATCAGCAGTTCCCTCTTTTACCGCCTGTGCTGCTCGAACGATTGAAGAATCTTTCTTGCGACGAATTGCCCGCACAGGTTCTTCACCCATAGAAATTTCTTCAGTAGTATTAACAATTGTTAATCTAGAATTATCTTTAATTAACGGAGAGATCTGTTCTTCATTACCAAACAAAATAAATTCAATGTCTTTAAATTGGTCACGGGCATTTTCGACCCCGTTAATAATCACTTGGGGAGCATTGTCGCCGCCCATTGCATCAACAGCAATTTTCATTGTAAATTCTACCTTCCTAATCAAAATGTGTCGTTAATTCGTGACGTTTCAAATAGTATACTAACGGCTGGTTTTCATCTTTTTGATCCCAGTTAGGAGTATTAATGAGGGTTCCTGCATCTGATCGTGCGATTTGAATAATTTTCAAATCAGCTACCGGATCACCAACTTTAAAGTCAGGAATACCAGATTGCTTACTTCCCAAAACATCTCCGGAGCCTCGCAGTTCGAGGTCACGTTGGGCAACTACAAAACCATCAGTAGTTTCAACCATTGTCTGCATCCGTTTCTTTCCTTCTTCACTCTTGGGATCCGCTATAAGCAAACAATAACTTTGCCGTTGACCACGACCAACCCGGCCACGCAACTGGTGAAGCTGAGCCAAGCCGAACCGGTCAGCATCATAGATTAGCATCACCGTAGCATTAGGGTTATCTACCCCAACCTCTATCACAGTGGTTGCCACCATCACCTGAATTTTATTATCCTTAAAGTCCTGCATAACTTGCTCTTTTTGATCGTTATCCATTCGACCATGGAGCAGTCCGACCTTATAGTCCGGCTCAAAATACTCAGCAAACTCCTGATATAAATCGGTAGCATTTTGGACATCTAACGCTTCAGATTGTTCAATCAGTGGTGAGACAACATAAACTTGCGCACCTGTTGCTAACTGTGCTTTCAAGAACTTTAAAGCTTCAGATGATTGATTTTCTTTCAGCCAAGTAGTTTTGATTGGTTGACGCCCAGCTGGTAATTCGTCAATCACTGAAATGTCCATCTCACCATAACTGGTAATTGCCAAGGTACGAGGAATTGGTGTTGCCGTCATCGCCAGGATGTCAGGTTGTTCACCCTTCATCCGTAATTGTTCACGTTGATGAACCCCAAAACGGTGTTGTTCATCAATAATTGCTAAACCTAAATTGGCAAATTCGACCTGATCTTGAATGAGCGCATGGGTTCCAACAACCAAATTAATCGTCCCATTCTTAATCCCATTTAACATTTCCCGCTTTTGCTTAGTATTCATTGAACCAGTTAGCAAGCCGACGTTGACATGGGTACCATCAAACACCCCTGCCAATTTTTGCGCATGCTGAGCTGCTAGAATTTCCGTTGGTGCCATTAAAGCAGCTTGATAACCATCAATAATTGTGGCATAGATTGCAATTGCTGCAACAATTGTTTTTCCGGAGCCAACATCCCCCTGCAGTAAACGATTCATTTGATATGGTTGACGTAAATCACGACAAATTTCATTGACCACTCGCTTTTGAGCAGCGGTTAATTCAAATGGAATCGTTTTGATGAAACCACGTAATTCATCGTTATTATAAAGAATCTGGTTACCATCCTTTTGTCGGTGGGCACGGCGAATCGCTTGAAGTCGCAATTGAAACAAAAAGAATTCCTCATAAGCAGCCGTTCGTCGAGCTGCTTTAGCCGCTTGTCCATCCTTAGGAAAATGCATATCATGAATCATTGTTTTACGATCCAGTAGTTGATACCTTTGCCTCAAATTAATGGGAAGTAGCGTTGCAATTACCGTTGAATAATTTTGATAGGCAATTTTAATTAATTTTCGAATGGTTGCTTGATGAACATTCTTGTTTGCTGGGTAAATTGCGCCCATTTCTTGTTGGTTATTATTCGATAATAGCTTTGTGCCTTGAATCTCTTGTCGAGCAGCGTTCCAAGAACCCATCACAGTAACGTCATGATTTAAGACAACATGCGATTTTAAATATGGTTGATTAAAATACACTGCTTGTACAACATGACGACCAACCATTAACCGAAATGCTAGCCGTGTTCGGCGATAACCAAAGCGAGACATCATCGGTTCGGATACCACAGTACCATGGACCGTAATTTTTTGTTTATCCCGTGCAGTTTCCAAATTAGTGGGAGCAAAATCATCATAACGAGCTGGGAAATATGTTAATAAATCTTCTACTGTCTCTATCCCGAGTGTTTTTAGGTTATCAACAGTTTTAGGACCAACGCCGCGTAATTTGCTAACTGGATCTTGCAAACTCTTCATGATGATTCCTCCTTTCCTAACGAGTAAAAAGGGGTTGTGAAATAGTCATAACTATTTCTCAACCCGTTTTATTCAACAGAAATTAAGTATGGGTAAACTGGTTGGTCACCTTCGTAGACCTGAACATCTAGTTCGTCGTCCATCGTTTCAATTACAGATTGCAATTGGTCAGCAAATTCTTCATTACCATCTTCACCGTAGTAAATTGTGACCACACTGCTATCTTCATCCAACATCTTTTTAACCATTTCTTCTGCAGTTGTTTCAAGGTCAGCGTTCGTAGCAACGATGTCGCCATCAACAATGCCAATGAAATTATCCTTCTTAATGGCAATGCCATTAACTGTCGTGTCACGAACAGCCGTTGTTACTGAGCCACTCTTGACTGTATCTAATGCATCTTCCATTGCAGATTGGTTATCTTCTAAGCTACTATCAGGATTAAAATCAAGCAATGCACTCATAGCTTGAGGAATCGTCTTAGTATGAACAACCACAGTTGGAATATCCGCGATTTCCTTTGCCTGATCTGCAGCCATGAAGATGTTACCGTTATCAGGTAAAACAATAGCCTGCTTTGCACCACTGTTATTAATGGCATCCGCAATATCTTGAATGCTTGGGTTCATTGTTTGACCACCGCTGATTACGTGGGTAACTCCTAAGCTCTTTAGTAATTTGCTGATCCCATCACCAGCAGCTACAGCAATCACAGCAGTTTCAACTTGATCAGCCGCTTCTTCATTTGTAGCTTTCTCAACAAGCGTTTCCTCAGCCTTGTCCTCATCCATGATTTGCTCTTGTTGCCATCTCATGTTATCAACTTTTACAGTTTGTAAATCACCAAATTGTTGACCCCAAGACAAGACCTTTCCAGGATGCTCCGTATGAACGTGAACCTTAACTACTTCATCGTCGTTAATTACTAATAAGCTGTCACCAAGCTTAGCAAGGTAGTTATAGAAAGTATCATAATCGAACTTTTGTGTAACTTCCTTACCACGACCAATGCGGACCATCATTTGGGTACAGTAGCCATACTTAATGTCAGCCGGATCAAGTTTACCTTGAGCACTCTGGTGGTGTTTAGCATTAATCATTTCATCCATTTGCGCATTATCAGGTTTGGTTTCAATGGTAACCTTACCAGTTAAAGCTTCTAAAAAGGCATGTAAAACATAATCTAGCCCTTGACCACCTGAATCAACAACCCCAACTTCTTTCAAGACCGGAAGTAAATCTGGGGTCTTTTTGAGGGCCGCATCAGCAGCGTCACAAATAGCTTGCAAAACGGTCACAATATCGTCAGTAGTTTTAACGGTATCAATCCCCGCTTGGGCTGATTCCCGCACAACAGTTAGAATCGTTCCTTCCGTTGGCTTCATAACTGCTTTATAAGCTGTTTGGGCACCATTAGCGTATGCATCAACAAAGTCTTGGGCTGATAATTCTTTCTTATCTTTACAACCATTTGCAAAGCCACGGAAAATTTGGGATAAAATTACCCCAGAATTTCCTCGCGCACCCATTAACAGTCCCTTCGCAAGTGAACCAGCAAGGTCACCAACATTTTCACTTGTATTTTCTCTTTCATACTTAGCCCCGCTATCCATGGACATACTCATGTTGGTACCAGTATCACCGTCGGGCACAGGGAACACATTCAAAGAATTAATAAATTCTGCATTTTGGTCCAGCTTACTTGCGGCCGCTTGAACCATTTTCCCAAATTCTAGATTTGTAATCTTTGTAACTGCCAAAATCTAATTCCTCCGCCTGCAATTTAGTCTTCAGAAACGCGCACACCTTGAACGTTAACGTTCACTGCATTTGCGGTAATCCCTAGTAAAGTCTCAAGATTATACTTAACCTTTTCTTGGACACTCTTTGAAACTTCAGAGATCTTAATTCCATATCCAACAATAATATTTACTTCTACAGCAATGCCATTATCCTGTTGACGAACAACAACGCCCTTGCTGTAATTATCACGTTGCAAAATTTTGTTAAAGCCATCCTTTAATGGATTGCGACTAGCCATGCCGACTACGCCATAATTATCAGTAGCTGCACCCCCAACCACAGTTGAGATTACATCGTTAGAGATATCAATCGTACCTGATTGGGTTTTAATCTTCACTGCCATCCTTGTGGCCTCCTTGTCGTGATTAATAAATTTCTTACCTATTTTACCACACTTGCCAAATGGAACAAATCCGAAAAGTGTCTTAAAGCAAATGTATGATAATAAAAAAAGCTGCCTAAAGGCAGCTACTTTTTTAATTAGTGTACACGAGTAACCTTACCCGACTTCAAAGTACGTGCTGAAACGTAAACCTTCTTTGGCTTACCATTAACTAAAATAGTAGCTTTTTGCAAATTAGGCTTCCAGCTGCGACGAGTTGAGTTAAGAGCGTGAGAACGCTTGTTACCAAACTTAGTACCTGTACCAGTAATAAAATCCTTAGCCATGTTGGAACCTCCTCTCCTCATCAATTATTTCGTGCGCAATAATGCGCTGTAACTCACCTAAATAATTTACCATAGCCAGGCTGACTTTGCAACATTTTTCTTTCAAGTATTTTTACTTGACACTAATTATTGCCATGGAGTTCATCAAAACTTTGGATTACTGCTACGATTCCCTTAATAAATTCAAAATGATTGATCTCACCATCAAACTCGTTGCTAGACCAGCAAAAAGGAATGTCAGAATCGTAATTAGTTAGCCGATATTTTTCGTCAGGTAACGTTAATCCACGGACCGGTGTTAAATTTACAAAGGCTAAGTAGCGCATCCGCGGATTTTTTTCGATTGCATACTTACCAGGACGGTAATAATCGATGGTATTTTCACGATCAATAAACCTGATCTTTTCGAGGTGATCTAAAAAATCATCCTGTAGTGGCATAAATAAGTTGGCTAATAATTGGTCAATTCGTCCACCAGTTCCGCCAAAAATGTTGATTTGATCAGGGTGATATTCATTAAGCGCTAATTTTGTCCCATATTGAGTATCGGTAACGTCCTTTTCAGCAGGAAGAATGCGTACATCGTCAACTAATGACCGTAAATGATTAAGTTCATTACCATTTGTTGAATCAAAGTCTCCAGCTGCCACAGCTGGAATAATTCCCTGTTGAAGTAAAAAGGTAGCCCCATAGTCAATTCCCAGCCAAATTTCATCCTGGTGTTTCTTAATAATGTGAATGGGAACTTCATTCACAGGGCCACCAACCATAATATTTACAATTTTCATATCTATTCCTAAAAAATGAGGAGTTATGCACTTGCATGCCTAACCCCTCAAATAATTGATTATTTAGTAGCGTCTTTAATTGCATTAATCCGGGCAACAGGGTCATCCGCACCATAAACGTATGATCCGGCAACAGCGACTGTAGCACCTGCTTTATAACAATCAACAACGGTTTGGTCGTTAACTCCCCCATCAATTTCGATGTCGAAGTTGTAACCCTTGTCCTTCTTAATTTGATTTAGCTCGGCAATCTTGTCAATCGTTTCTGGTAAGAACTTTTGGCCACCAAATCCTGGATTAACCGTCATTACTAAGACTTGGTCCACCATGTGAAGAACTGGCTTAATCATTTCTACTGGTGTTCCTGGGTTAATAACAACTTCTGCCTTAACACCACCATTTTTGATAATTTGGAGTGCCCGGTGAATGTGTTGGGTAGCTTCAACTTGAACACCGATGATGTCAGCTCCTGCATCAATAAAAGCAGGTAAAATGTGTTCAGGATTTTGAACCATTAAGTGAACGTCCAAAACCATGTTGGTGATTGGACGAATGGATTTCACAAAACCAGGGCCAAATGAGATGCTAGGAACAAATGATCCATCCATAATATCGATATGGAGATATTCAGCGCCACCCTTGTCAACTAATTCAATGTCCTTTTGTAAGTTTACATAATCGGCACTCAAAATTGATGGTGCAACTTTAATCATAGCTTATTACCTCGTTTCAGTATTTTGGTTTTTGACTTTTAATTAGTTCTTGGAATTGAACGTAATTATCATATCTTGTCTGCATTATTTTACCATGTTCTACAGCGGTTTTCACTGCACAACCTGGTTCTTTCAAATGCAGGCAACCTCGAAATTTGCATTCCGGTGCAATTGCCCGCATTTCTGGAAACAGTTGGGGTAACTGTTCCTTCGTCATTGTAAAATCTTCATACGAAGAAAATCCCGGCGTGTCAGCAATTAAAGCATCATCCACGTTCAGTAACGTCACTTTTCTAGTGGTATGACGCCCCCGTTTTAGTGCTTGGGAAATTGCTCCCGTAGGCAAATCTAACTCTGGCGATAAATGATTTAACAATGTTGACTTTCCAGCACCAGTCTGACCCATCATTGTCACTACTTTGCCCTTCAACTGATCCAACAAATTTTGCAAATCAGTTTTATTAAATGGTTGGGCATTAAAGTAGACAGAATAGCCAATTTTACGATAACCATCCGCTACTGATTTGAGGTGCTGGAATTCATCTTCATTAAGTAGGTCGACCTTTGAAAAGAACAAAATTGGTTCAACCTTTTGTAATTCTAGGGCAATTAATTGACGATCTAACAAATTACTTGAAAATGTCGGCTGAGTGGCTGCAGTTACTACTACTGCATCATCAACATTGGCTACAAGTGGTCGCACTAGTTGATTCTTCCGAGGCTCAATTGCTAATAAATAACCATCCTCAAATTCGACATGGTCTCCTACTAGCGGTTTAATCCCCTTTTTACGGAAATTACCTCGTCCACGTGTCCGATAAAGCTGGCCATCAGAAATAATGTCATAAAATCCACTAAGAGACTGTTGAATAATTCCTTCTTGCAAAAATAACCTCCATTAACCAGTGATATTAGTAGCGCTCATAATTGTCCGACCATTACGGATAACTTTATAAGCACCTGTCTGGTGATTTCTTAATGTAAATGGAACATTAATCGTTGTTTCTTGATTAATTGTGATGTCTTGATATTCCATTGTGAGGTTATGGTAGGCATCAGAAATATATACCTGAACCCGGTTTTCCTTTTTACCGCCATTCCCATCAAACGGAATATTGATTTGAATATTAGTAGTCTTTAAATTGGCACCAGTGTCGGCTACCTGTACTGATAGTGTGTCATCCTCAGCCAGTTGTGTGCCAGCCTTTGGTGTTTGCTTAATGACATGGTTTACTGGTACCGAGCTTGAGTTCTTCTTAGTTACCGTAACTTGAAGATGATGTTTATTAGCAAAATCTTGGACTTCTGTTAAATCTTTGTTTTTAAAATTCGGGATTTTAACTTTCTTTTGCCCTTTGCTAACAGTAAGTGTAATGGCTTTATTAGCCGGTTTGATCACATTTCCTGCAGAAACATTTTGCTTAATGATATCTCCTTGATCAACCTTTTTTGAATATACCGTTACCTTGTTAACAGTGAACCCTTTATTACGCAACTGGGTGGCCGTACTATCATAGTCAGTTCCAACAAAATCAGCCATCTTATAACTAGTAACACCACTACTCAAGACAATGTTAACTGATCTGCCAAATCGAACCCGTTCTGGGCTATCAATTGAAACCACATGATCCTTTGCAACTACTTTGCTGTTGGTTCTAGTAATATTACCAACTCTCAGATGCCGTTTAGCCAACGTCTTTTCAGCTTGAGTAGCCGTTTGACCATCAATATTCGGTACCGTAATCAAACGGTTAAAGTACCAACCGCAAAAAGCAACTAATACAACGACAGCTGCACTGGTCCACATGATTAATGCTTTTTTGAACCGGGGGCTCTTACGATTATTCTCGTCATTTGATTTATCATCATCTGATTTAGAGTGAGCTTCCTTAGTGTCATCGGAAACATTGCCATCAGCTTGAGCAATCTTAATGTCCTTGAGGTTTAATACCTTTGTTTCATCGTCACAATGATTATTTTCGGTAAATTTCGGTTCATCGTTACGACTGACATCTAAAGACGTTTTGAGATCTTGAGCCATTTCTTTAGCGCTTGCATAACGTTCCTGTGGATTCTTAGCAGTCGCTTTATAGACGACGTTTTCCAAAGCTTGGGGAATTTGTGGGTTATACTGACGCACTGATGGAATCTGATCTTTAAAGTGTTTTAATGCAATTGAAACTGCATTTTCACCCTCAAAGGGAACTTTTCCCGTCAATAATTCATAAAGGATAATTCCCAATGAATAAATGTCAGAACGTTTAGTAGCAACACTACCACGTGCTTGTTCTGGCGACAGGTAATGAACTGAGCCAACTAAGGTATTTGTTTGCGTTAGTGAATTGTCATAAGTCGCTGTAGCGATACCAAAGTCAGTAATTTTTAAATTTTTATTTTGGTCAATTAATATATTTTGTGGTTTTAAATCACGGTGAATGATGCCATGCTCATGAGCTGATTCAACAGCTGATAGCACCTGTTCCATAATATCAATCACTTGTGGAAGTGGGATTGGGTAATGATGAGTAATGTATTGTTTCAGATCCGTACCTTCAACATATTGCATTACCATGTACTGCATACCATGTTCTTCACCAACATCGTACACTCCAACAATGTTAGGATCGTTAAGCTGGGTAGCAGCCATCGCTTCTCGTTGAAATCGTTTCTTTGTTTGCGGATCATCCCGAAGGTCCAGCCGTAATAATTTGACTGAAACATCGCGATCAAGTACTAAATCATGAGCTAGATACACATTCGCCATTCCACCCTCGCCAAGTGAGCGGATAATCTTATACCGATTACCCAATATG
>NZ_JACJKU010000220.1 GCF_016901675.1 Limosilactobacillus coleohominis | reverse complement strand
AGTCCTTTGATCACCGCTTTGAGTTCTTCTTCGTCCTCATCAGGGTGTTCAAACTTGGACTGCCAATATTGGTAAGTCGACATCGAAATCGGGAGCGCATCAATCAGGTACTTTGCCTTGAGCTCATAGATTACTTGCGCGAGTTCTTGTTTGGATGCTTTCTCAAGGCTGTCAATTTTTTTGAGGCGTCGAGTTGTATCTTTAACAATAAGTTTTCTCTTTG
>NZ_JACJKU010000219.1 GCF_016901675.1 Limosilactobacillus coleohominis | reverse complement strand
CAATTAAGACATTTAAGTGGCCGTGAATTCAGATACCAATTGATTTGAACCAGTTGGTAATCACTTAGTTCTTCAATGGCTTGTCCCTTGGGAATAAACCGTCGCAAAATTCGATTACGGTTCTCATTACTACCGCGTTCATGTGGTGAATAAGCATGGGCAAAATAAACCGGAGTACCAGTTCGCTGCTCAATTGCCTGGTAGTTAGCGAACTCTTTACCAT
>NZ_JACJKU010000218.1 GCF_016901675.1 Limosilactobacillus coleohominis | reverse complement strand
CAAAGAGAAAACTTATTGTTAAAGATACAACTCGACGCCTCAAAAAAATTGACAGCCTTGAGAAAGCATCCAAACAAGAACTCGCGCAAGTAATCTATGAGCTCAAGGCCAAGTACCTGTTAAAGGACCTGATTGATGCGCTCCCGATTTCGATGTCGACTTACCAATATTGGCAGTCCAAGTTTGAACACCCTGATGAGGACGAAGAAGAACTCAAAGCGGTGATCAAAGGACT
>NZ_JACJKU010000217.1 GCF_016901675.1 Limosilactobacillus coleohominis | reverse complement strand
ACGCTCCTCAATGGAGCGGCCGTGACTGAACGTACCACGCTTTTCTTTAGCACGATGACGACGAATTCCATGATCAGGCAAATCGGGTAGCTGTACATCAAGCCAGCCTTGATCAATCCAGTTATAGACCGTCTTGTAGGCAATCCCAACCACATGGGCAACTTGTTCAGGGGACCACTTCTGGACTTGAATCTTTTCCTCGACCAAGTGTTTAAGGTTTTTAGTGAGCGAAGACT
>NZ_JACJKU010000216.1 GCF_016901675.1 Limosilactobacillus coleohominis | reverse complement strand
GGTTCTCATTACTACCGCGTTCATGTGGTGAATAAGCATGGGCAAAATAAACCGGAGTACCAGTTTGCCGTTCAATTGTCTGATAGTTAGCGAACTCTTTACCATGATCTACGGTCAGCGTCTTGAGTTTGTCTTGAAGTTGACTAGCTAGTTCAAGTACGGCTTGAGTCATGGACTGACTGTCGCGACCATGGAGCCGTTTAACAATTGTCAGGCGACTCTTACGCTCCACAAAAG
>NZ_JACJKU010000215.1 GCF_016901675.1 Limosilactobacillus coleohominis | reverse complement strand
GATGGCATTACCAACATCGTGCTTGGCGTAAACTGTTGCGCAAAGGAAAGATCAGACAAAGCATGTCCCATCGAGCAACATGCTTAGATAACGCCGCTTGCGAAACAGTATTTAGTAAATTGAAAGCGGAAATCGAGGCCGATACACGTTATCGCAATCAAGATGAACTAAAACAAGCGGTTGAAGAGTGGCTTCACTTCTATAATGAACGACGCATTCAAACAAAACTAGGCAACCAAA
>NZ_JACJKU010000214.1 GCF_016901675.1 Limosilactobacillus coleohominis | reverse complement strand
AAAAGGTTAGTCAACGGGGGCGGAAGTCTTCGCTCACTAAAAACCTTAAACACTTGGTCGAGGAAAAGATTCAAGTCCAGAAGTGGTCCCCTGAACAAGTTGCCCATGTAGTTGGAATTGCCTACAAGACGGTCTATAACTGGATTGATCAAGGATGGCTTGATGTACAGTTGCCCGATTTGCCTGATCATGGAATTCGTCGTCATCGCGCTAAAGAAAAGCGTGGTACGTTCAGTCACGGCC
>NZ_JACJKU010000213.1 GCF_016901675.1 Limosilactobacillus coleohominis | reverse complement strand
TATAACTGGATTGATCAAGGATGGCTTGATGTACAGTTGCCCGATTTGCCTGATCATGGAATTCGTCGTCATCGCGCTAAAGAAAAGCGTGGTACGTTCAGTCACGGCCGCTCAATTGAGGAGCGTCCTCATAAGGTCGAAACTCGCCAGGAATTTGGCCACTTTGAAGCTGACACCGTGCTTTCTGGCAAGCGTAAAGGTCAAGCTGTGGCTACTTTTGTGGAGCGTAAGAGTCGCCTGACAAT
>NZ_JACJKU010000212.1 GCF_016901675.1 Limosilactobacillus coleohominis | reverse complement strand
AGGCTGGCTTGATGTACAGCTACCCGATTTGCCTGATCATGGAATTCGTCGTCATCGTGCTAAAGAAAAGCGTGGTACGTTCAGTCACGGCCGCTCCATTGAGGAGCGTCCTCATAAAGTCGAAACTCGCCAGGAGTTCGGCCACTTTGAAGCTGATACCGTACTTTCTGGCAAACGTAAAGGTCAAGCTGTGGCTACTTTTGTGGAGCGTAAGAGTCGCCTGACAATTGTTAAACGGCTCCATG
>NZ_JACJKU010000211.1 GCF_016901675.1 Limosilactobacillus coleohominis | reverse complement strand
GCTCGTTATTAATTGTTTGATGATTAACTCCTAATTGGCGACCAATTGCGCGATTGGAAAGTCCTTGCGACTTTAAAGTCGCAATCATCACACGTTCTTCTTTAGTAAGGTGTGCATATTTGCGATGAGTGGCCAAGAGGTTAGTGGGCATGGTATCATTTAAGTGCGTCATTTGACGGACATCCTTTCATATAGGTTTGATTCACTTAATATGATACCTGATGTCACGCCGAATGGCGTTTTTGC
>NZ_JACJKU010000022.1 GCF_016901675.1 Limosilactobacillus coleohominis | reverse complement strand
ATCGTAAGGCCTTCTACCAAGAGATATCACAGCTCCATCAACCAATAATCAATTGGTCAGTATTATTTATTTGAGTCCAGTGGCTAACTTATTCTTGAAATTTAGGAAATTAATCCCATCACTTTTAGACACTTCGTATTTGAAATAAAACCGCTCGCGTTGAAAAGAACAACACCAGCGGTTACTGCATAATCTTAGTATAATTACTGATTTTTTGTTTTGACTAGTTTAAGGAATTCAAGAAATCCTCAACTTGGTCCTTAGTCTTCCGATCCTTGTTTACAAATCGACCTGCTTCCTTGCCATCCTTATAGACCACAAAGCTTGGAATACCCATAATTCCTAAATCAGCAGCCAAGTCAATATTCTCATCACGGTCAACTAGCAAGAACTGATAGTCACTAAAGTCCCTTTCGATTTCTGGCATGGCTGGTTTAATAAAGTTACAATCAGGACACCAATCTGCCGTAAAGAATAAAACATAATTGCCTGTTGAAATCCGTTGGTTTAATTCATCTTGCGTCATTTTTGGTAACTTTTCCATCTTCGTGCCACTCCTTTTTCTTATTTATTGTAAGTGAATTATACCATATTTATCGTAAAAAGCCTATTCCTTTTGACACATTGATATTATTCCTTGATGAATCAATCACAAATTGTTAGAATACAATTTGTTTTCAAGTTAGTATAGAAAGAGATTAATTATGAATAACAGTAAATCATTATCTAATCCATGGATGATTCCTGTTACTCTGGGTGTATCCAGTGTTGCCGGATTCCTCCTTGGAAAACTTTTGGGACAACGTAAACTTTCAGCTGACCAGATTTTAAATATGGTGGTTGCTGATTTTAAAAATGAAGGCACGGTTGAAGGAAGCTGGATCGATCATCAAGTTCATCCATTCCAACGGTTTGCTTTTAAAACAGAAGTTTATCGCGGAGGAATTCAACGTCGAGAAGACGACCAGTTAGTTAACTACATGTTCTTAGCTGATGCATATACTGGATCAATTATCCATATTAAACGTGTTCAAAAGTAAAAAAATACGGAACTTCAATGTTCCGTATTTTTTTATGCGTTATTTCTTTATTTCTTTATTCGTCATGTACGAATTAAGCAGTGACAGCATCATCAAGGATGCTAAAGCCAAGTGATTTAATATCCTTATCAAATCCGTGAACCGTATCCAATGCCACATCATCAGGTGTAAAGGAACGTCGGTCATTGTACTTTTGTAAAATAACCGGAGGAACTGTGATAATATCCACTCCTAATTGTTCAGCCTGGGTAATATTGTAAACTTCCCGTGTAGAAGCCCATAAGGTTTGAACATTATCAAAGTCACTGACCATGTTAACAGTGTTCTTAACAAAAGCGATTGGATCAGCGCCAGTATCCGCAACTCGTCCAACAAATAAGGAAACAAATGCAGGAGTAGTTGGGCACAATGCCGCTAATGCAGCTTGCACTTGTAATTCAGTAGTAATTGCTGTGACATTGACTTTAATGCCTTGAGACGACAATTCATGAATTAGGTCAGTATTATAGTTCCCCTTTAAATCGATAATAGGGATCTTTACATAAACATTAGTTCCCAAGTCTGCAAGAATCTTTGCTTCTTTTGCCATCACGTCAGCTGTTTGACCAAAAACTTCAAATGAAACACAGTAATCAGGAAATTCCTTCATTACTTGTTTAGCAAACTTTAAGTAATTAGTTACTCCAGCTTTTTTCATTAACGATGGATTTGTTGTGAATCCACTTAAATAGTCATTATGCGCCATTTGACGCATGGCATTAATTTCTGCTCCATCAGAATAAATTTTAATGGAATATTGATTTTGCATTTCGATTGGTTCCTTTCACAAATTAAAACTATACCAATTAATATTTTTTCAATCCACGTTGCCTATATTGCCATGTGGGAAATTAATCGTCAAGAGTTTTTTCACAAAGAAAATCGACAATTCAATTGTCAAACATTATCATTTTAAAATCTGTGCAACCGTGTGTACACAAGGAATTGTGCGTGATTAATCAAATGGTTAACGTTTAGCAATTATCCTTATTTTTTCACAAAATAAATTTTTAATTTTCCATAAAGATATATCTATACCAATATTAAATTATCTCTTTTTTTCACAATCTAATCTGTGATTTACAAATTTTTTCAAAATAAAAATCCCTCAGAGTTGGTTTCGTTCGTTCTCAAATTGTTTAAAAACTGTTGCTTCCAACCTTGAGGAATTTTAAATTAATTATCAAAATGTGCCTTTAGCTTATAAATTGGTTGTCCTTTTTCGCTAAATTTATGTTCATACTCTGTTTCAACATTCTGTTCATTCTCATCACTATTGTGCAAGTCTAACCAGACGCCGTCATACTTCATCCCATAGTTATTCATACTTAATAATGAGAATTCAAAGAAGCCCATATTATCGGTTTTTAACTCAATCGTCCCCTGTTTCTTTAGTACTTGCTCATAGCCGGCTAAAAAGGTGTGATAAGTTAATCGTCGCTTTGTGTGACGCTTTTTAGGCCATGGATCCGAAAAGTTTAAAAATAGCCGATCAATTTGGTGATCTTCAAAAAAGTCGGTTAATTCTGCCCCGTCAGCGCAAATAAATTGCAAGTTAGGCAGTTCTTCTGGCAGTGCCTTCTTTAACGCAATGGCCGCAACCGTTTTTTCGATTTCTAATCCAATGAAATTAATGTCTGGATACTTCTTTGCCATGCCGATAATAAATTGGCCCTTCCCCATACCAACTTCTAGTTGAATCGGTTGGTTCTTTTCAAATCGGTCTTCCCAGTGCCCTTTCACGGTCTCTGGGTCCATGACCATTTTTTCAGGATGAGCCTCTAATAATGGTTCTGCCCATTTTTTATGTTTTACACGCATTGTCTATTCCTCATTTCTCAATTTTTGCGATACGGTATTTTAAATAATTAGTTGTTAACAGCGGTACTTCAATAACCGCAATAATAACGTTGATCAAAACTTGCACGATCCTTAAATGAATCCCAATAGAACAGATTGCTAGCCAAATTGCTACAATCACCATCACTTTTCGAAAGACGATTTGGAAATCATAATATTGTTCATCCTTCGTTGTGGGATAAACATAAGAAAATGCATTATTTGCAAATTGGTCATACAACGGGATTAACTGTGCAGCAATCAGGTACAAAGCTAAAGCCATAATAATACTATTAAGCCAGGTTATTGGTATAAAAATCAAAATTGCTGCCATTACCAACGTTAACCGAAAGACGAGGTCGCTGATTTCTGTATTACGGATCAGTCCCCTACCATACAAGAAACGCCATACCGATTGTTGCCCTAGCCAGTTCACTATAAAATTCAAATAAGATCGTCGTTTAACCCTTCCTTGAAGGTTTGGCACATCAGTGAAAAGATTAAAGAAACGGTAGACCGTTGACATCCGATTTCGTTCCGCCGTAACTGCAACTCGCCAATTAATTGCTGAATTAGACCGCACTAACCATGATGTAATTATGAGCCACAAGAGACTTAAACATAAACCTGCAACAGGACTTAACAACCACGTAATCCCCCAAACCAGAACTGGTCCAATCCATTTTAACCATCGCCAATAGGGATTTTGACTCTGGGACATCGATAACTGGAGATAGCTTAAGTTTAACCATCCGCTTTTTACAAACAGCGTAACGATTACTAATAGTGCAATTGTCCAACTACTAGTCCTGCTCGTGACTGAAGCCAGCGGCAATGCAACTACCAGACCCACTAATGATATTATAGCTCCCAAAAACAAACTATATCCATAAGACTGGCGAAAATATGTTTTCATTCTAGAAGTTTCAGGAAGTAAGAAGATTGGATCGGCTGTTTTTACCAAGGTAGCTAACCGTCCAAGTTGAGCAATTACCGTCATAAAAATAACCAATAACAGTTCAATCCACACATTATGTGCAGGAATTGATGGTAACCATTGCGCATAACCATATGCCAAGGCACCAAATAGGAAAAAAAGTGCAATTACAAAGTGATCATTAAAAACTAATCGCCAATATTTCAACAACATTAAAAAATGTTTTTGACGACGCTCTTTAAACAAACTATTCATGACGATCACCCTTTGCCATGCTCAAGTAAATATCATTAAGTGATGCGCTCTGATCATTATTAGCCGCCCGCATTGCTTGCAAGCTTCCTTTGAAAGTGACATGACCACTATTCAAGAGGACAAAACGATCACAGTATTTTTCAGCCGTATCCAAAACGTGGGTGGACATTAAAATTCCCGCACCTTGCTGCTTTTTCTGCTCAATTAAGTTTAATAAGTCTTGAACTGCTAACGGGTCTAATCCATAAAATGGTTCATCGATAATATAGAGTTTCTCATCCGTCATAAATGCGCATACGATCATTACCTTCTGTTTCATCCCCTTAGAAAAATCCGCCGGGAACCAATCTAGCTTGTTATCAAGGCGGAAAGTCTTTAACAACTTTTGTGCGCGTTGCCAAGCTTGCTCAGAATTTAAATGATAAGCCTTAATTGTCACCTCAATATGTTCACGTAATGTTAACTCGTCATATAAAACAGGAGCTTCAGGAACATATGCAATTTGTTCTTTATAACTGACCGGGTCAGTTTGAATATTATGGCCATTCAATACAATTGAACCGGCAAATGGTTGTAATAATCCAATTAAATGATTAATTGTCGTGGACTTTCCAGCCCCATTTAATCCAATTAAGCCAACTAGCTCACCTGGTTGAACATCAAAAGTTACCTGGTGTAATACCGGAATTTGTGAATAACCACCAACTAAATTTGTGACTTCTAATGCCATATTAGTCTCCTCTTTATTCTTTAATACTAAAATCGATTATAGCATACGTGCTTTCCAGATATGCTAATCGTTAATAGATGCGGTATACTGATAATATCAAATTTATATAGAAACGAGGGATCAGCATGACTGATTGTATTTTTTGCAAAATTATTAATGGAGAAATTCCTAGTTACACAATTTATGAAGATGATGTTGTCAAAGCCTTCTTGGATATTTCCCAAGGTACTCCTGGCCACACTTTAGTAGTGCCTAAAAAACATGTCAAAGACATTTTTGCCTATGATGATGAATTAGCAGGTCAAGTCTTCTCTCGTCTTCCAAAGATTGCTCGGGCAATTAAGGCTTCTAACCCTGATATTATTGGAATGAACATCCTAAACAATAATGGTGAAGTGGCTTACCAATCCGTTTTTCATTCCCACATTCACTTAATTCCCCGTTATTCAAAAGACGATACCTTTAGCATTAACTTTACTGACAATTCTGATCAATATAACGATGAAAAATACAAAGCCGTTCAAAAATCAATTGTTGATCAATTGGAGAAATAGTCATGAAATTAATGATTGAAAACCTTAAGGATAGTTGGAGTGACTTAAAAGCAATTCTTGGTTGTTTACAAAAGTTGCAAAATTCACTCCAAGACCTTCAAAAAGCTAATCAAAATTTAACTAAAGTGAGCCACACCTTAGAACGAAGTGTTAAAAGATACCAGTTCAAAAACGCAGTTCCTTTAGCCAAAATTGACAAAATTATTAAGCGCTAATAACGTACAACAAAAGCGCAGGATCGGAAATCTTCGATCCTGCGCTTTTACTAATTAACTAATTTGAAGAATCTGAACTAGCTGATGATGACGCACTAGAACTTGAACTATTAGAAGTAGTAGCACCACTATTAGCAGATGGGTTCAAATATTGTGACAGAATATTTTGTAAGTCTTTGTCCTTGATTGAGACATTCCCCTTCTTAAGAACCTTAGAGATAACTTTTTCCATAAAGGATTGGTTATTCATATTCTGTTCAACAATTTGAGTCTTTAAGTCAGAAATGTGTGCACTCTTGGCACCCTTAGCTGGGTGTTTAACCATGTAGATAACTTGGTAACCATTGTCAGTTTTGACTGGTTCCTTCGTGTATTCACCGGTCTTAAGTTTAAATGCTGCCTTCTTGTAAGCTGAGTCTACAGAAGTGCTGGTATTATCAAATGCTGGGACAATCCCACCAGTGCTCTTGTTAGAGCTATCAGTTGACTTTGACTTGGCCAACTTCTTAAACTTCTTGTACTTGTTGCCGCTTGCACTGTTAAGTTGGTTAATAATGTCATTAGCATCATCTTCTGAACCAACTAGGATTTCTGCAGTTTGCACTTTTGGTTCATACTTCTTCCATTGCTTATTAATAGCACTGTTGGAGAAAGTTGAGTAATGACGAACGGCAGCTTGTAGCAATAACCGTGACTTGATTTGGTCTTTAAATGATTTTTCAGTTAATCCTTGTTGTTCCAAAACTGCGCTAAATGAAGAACCATATTGGGACTTGTATGAGTTGTATTCTTTATTAACGTCGGCCTTGGAGACTTCTTTACCATATTGCTTTTGCAAAACCTTGTCTAAGATCATTTGTTGCAGAACAGCCTTCCCTTGAGAAGTACTCTTCATGCTACTGTAATACTCATCTTGAGTAATTTTACCACCGCTAGTAGTGGCCACTGCCTTATTACCACAGGCAGCTAATGGCATCATCACTGCAATTCCAGCAATGATGGCTAATAATTTCTTTGATTTCAAATCATTTCACATCCCTTAAATATTAATCACCAATCTAATATAACATATTCATAATAATATTCACGCGATATAACAAAACGTTTATGAATTTTTCGTTGTTTCTTCATATTTATCGTCATCCGGATTGAAAAAGGCGCGATTGTCTAAGGCGAAAATCCGGTCAGTAAATTGCCCTGGCTTAGTTTTCGCTAATGCAGTCTGCATCATCATAATCGAAGCATCTAATTCATCTAAATGATGAAGTATTTCTGCTTCCATAATTTCTGGTCGGACTGGTGAACCATATTCCAATAACCCATGATGTGAAAGTACCATGTGCCGCAAAAGAACTACTTCAGAACTTTCATAGTCAATATTTAGCTCTTCACAAGTAGCACAAATCTCACCATCAATTAGCGGAATGTGGCCCAGTAATTTCCCTGTAGTGGTGTATTGAGTACCAACTGGACCTGATAGTTCCACCGTCTTGCCCAAGTCGTGAAGTAAAGCGCCAGCATATAATAACGACTCATTTATTCCTGAATATTGTTGAATCACACTCTTTGCTAATCGAAGAATGGATAAAGTATGATATGCAAGTCCCCCAGTAAAGGCGTGGTGATTCGTTTTGGCAGCAGGCGATTTAAAAAAGTACTCACCATGTTTAGCTAATAAATGATTGACAATCCTGCGCCATGTGGGTTCGGTAATTGCCATCACAAATGGGCGTAAAGCTGTTTTAATATCATCTTCTGATTCTGGAGCTTGTTCAACATATTTTTCCGGCTGGTTGGGTTCGTCATCCGTTGCTAACCGAATGTTATTAATGTTCACTTGAGGACGTCCTTGATAACTATCACGCTGGCCTTCTAAGTAAATAACTTTGCCAGGCTGAAACTGCTGGACCTGTTCATCAGTTACGTCCCACAAATTGCCAGACAATTCGCCAGATTGATCTCCAAAAGTCAAGGCAAGGTAATTATCACCCTTTTTAGTGGTCCGAACTTGAGCATCTTTAATCAAAGCAAATAAGGCTAGCGGTTCGCCTTCTTGAAAATCATTAATTTGTTTTTCCATTATTATGTTCTCCCTAAAAAACGGGTACCATCATTAGGTACCCGTTACATTAGTTACTAACTAATTCATTGCCTTTTTGTAAAGTTCTTGGATTGGCGCAGTAATGGACTTGTTAAGTTGTTGCATCATGTTATCCATTTGCTGTTCCTTTTCCATTAACTTCTTAACAACGTCTTTTTTGCTGACTTCGTTAGCTAGGTTTTGAACATTTTTAATTTCATCTTCACTTAGCTTTTGGCCTTGCATTTGCTTTTGTTGTGCTTCAGCTTGGGCTTTTTGGAATTTTTTGAAAAGATCAAATGATTCTTGATCAGCCATCATATCGTTGAAGGCAGCTTCCAACGCTGTAAATTCTTGCGTTTCACGCATTTGCTTTGCTAGTTCGTTTGCAGTGTCATAAATATTAACCATGATTTTCCTCCTAAAATATCATCATTCATATTGTATCATGCTTTGTCATAAGAATGAAAACATTGAGCGAATTCCATTCCAAATTTGACTCGCACGGTCCCCCAGTTCATTAGCACCCTGTTTAAATTCATCCGCAATTTGATCTGTCCATTTATTATTGGACTTAGTGCCAGATTCTGCTCTTTCTTGAGCATCTTTGACCGTAAACTTCGTACCATCAGTATTTGGTAATAAACTGCTCATTTCGGACTTAAATAGCGAATTAATATCCGTACTCTGAACGCTAGTCAAGTAGTGGTTATTTTTCGAATTGTCATAACCTTCCCAAGTAGCGACTACGACATCTGGCGTATAACCAATAATCCACTGGTCACGATCATTATTATCATCTTTACCAGTATCAGTAGTCCCGGTTTTACCTGCCAAAGTATAACCGCTTGGGCGTGCTGACTTAGCAGTACCATGTTCGTAAACCCCAATTAGCATACTGGTCATTTGATCAGCAACCTTTTTAGAAATTACTTGCTTAGTACGCAGCTTACTATTTCGCTTAATCACCTTACCAGATGAATCTTCAATTTTGGTAATAAAGTGGGTGGTTGGTAGCTTCCCACCAGAAGCATAAACTGCATATGCACGCGCCATTTGAGCAGGAGAAACACCCTTAGTCATTCCTCCTAAAGCGAGCGCCAAGTTTTGATCACCCTTGGTTACGGGGATGCCAAACTTTTGGGCCATCCGATAACCTGCGTTCACACCAATCTTGTTGAGCAACCATACTGCCGGTGCGTTAGAACTTTCATATACTGCTTTGTACATTGGAATGCTACCGCTGTACTCATTATCGTAATTTCGTGGTGTATAGTGATTACTTCCATAAGATTGTTTCTTATCCTGGAGAGATGAATCATAGAAGTAGCCATGCATCAGTGCAGGAGTGTAAACAGCAATCGGCTTCATAGTCGATCCTGGTTGCCGAGTCATTTGAGTAGCACGATTATATCCACGAAAGACGTGCTCACCACGGCCACCAACAATCGCAGTCACGCCACCATTCTTTGGATTCATCGCAATGGATGCCGACTGAACACTTGCTCCCGTACTCGTTGGGAAATTACTATCACGTCGGTAAACACTTTGCATTGCACTTTGTTGGCCTTGATCAAGTGTCGTGTAAATCTTATAACCATTATTCATCACTTCTTTTTCAGAAAGGTGATACTTGTTAATTGCTTCGCTAATTACGGCATCAAAATAATAAGGGTATTTATAGGTATCTTCATATTTATAGCCGTTTTTCGTAACTAATGGTGTTGATTTATATGAGTCTGCAGCAGATTGGGTCAGTTTTTTATTTTCAACCATTAGTTGCAGAACCGTATTACGACGCTGTTTGGTGGCTTGCGGGTGATCAATTGGATCATAAATTCCTGGAGAGGTTAGCATTCCAGCTAAAGTTGCCGCCTGTGGTACGGTTAGTTCGCTGGCATTCCGATCAAAGTATCGTTTGGCGGCATCCTGTACCCCCCACACTCCGTGACCAAAATAAGCGTTGTTCAAATACATCGTCAAAATTTGCTTCTTTGAATATTGATTTTCAACTTCAATGGCAATAAATATTTCCTTGGCTTTCCGAGAAAATGTCTGTTGTTGGGTAAGAAACGCATTTTTTACTAATTGCTGGGTCAGAGTACTACCCCCACCAGAAATATAATCACGATGGAGCAATTCATTCTTTAACAGAAGAAAGCCGGCCCGGCCAAGCCCCCGAAACGAAAATCCGTGTTCATGGTAAAAGCCACGATCTTCAGTTGACAACACAGCATCGGGAACGTTGCTTGAAATTTTATTCAGTTTCACATACGTTCCCTTTTGCGAATAAAGACTCCCTGCCTGTTCATTATGATTGTCATAAATGATGGTATTTTGTTGCAAACGTGATTCAAGTTTGCTTACTCCTGCTGTCTTAGCAACAATCGTCAAATAAATACTCATTACCAAAAAAAGTGTTAAAACGACAATTATTAACCATCTGGTTAGTTGGTAGCGATGCCAAAACTTATGAATCCAAGCTCGTAATTGACTCCACTTGGTATGAAACCATTTGGCGACTCGTTGCTTAACATCGCCGTTATCATTTCTTGTAGATTTCATTGAATCCTCCACTGTATAAACGATCTTGACAATTTTATCACATTCGATCGTTAGTAATTAAATATCTTGAGGAGTTTAGAAAAATCTTATCCATAAAAAAACAGTGACCAACCGAAATTCAGTCAATCACTGCTATTTAAATTAATTACATTTCATCAGGAGCCTTTACTCCTAATAATGCTAGTGCTGACTTCAACACTTCACTAACTGCTTTTACCAAGGCAAGTCGTGCTAATTTTTCATCATCATCTACTAAAATCCGGGTATGAGCATAATATTGGTTGAAGTCCTTCGCCAAGGCTAAGGCATACTTACCAATCAGTGATGGATCATATTCCTTAGCAGCCCGTTCGATCACTTCGCTGTATTGACCTAAGCGAGTCAAGATTCCCCAAGCTTCATCTCCTGAAAGAGTCAGATGCATTTCGTCATTGAAAGTTGGTTGACCAGCTTTCCGCAAAATACTCTCAGCTCTGGCATGTGCATACTGAACATACGGACCTGTTTCACCTTCAAACTTAACCACATCAGCCAGTTTGAAATCAATAGAATTGGTTCTTTCATTCTTTAGATCATGGAAGATTACAGCACCAACGCCAACCTGTTGAGCAACTTCATCAGCGTTAGCTAAATCAGGATTCTTTTCAGCAATTTGTTGCCGTGCTAACTTAATAGAATCATTAAGCACGTCTTCAAGTTGCACAATGTTCCCTTTCCGGGTGGACATCTTCTTACCATTGAGGCTCATCAAGCCAAATGGAATGTAGTGAATTTGTTTAGACCATGTAAAGCCCATTTCACTTAGGACCGCTTTTAATTGGTCAAAGTGGTTCCGTTGTTCTGCACCAACAACATACAATGCTTGAGCAAATCCGTACATCCGCTTTCTGAAAAGAGCAGCAGACAGGTCACGCGTGATATATAGGGAAGAACCATCAGACTTCTTAATAAGGGCTGGATTTAAATTGTACTTATCTAGGTCGACAATTTGGGCACCCTTACTTTCATGTAAAAGATGTTTATCCTGCAGTAATTGGTCAATTTCTGCCATCTTATCATTGTAGAAGGCTTCACCATTATAAGAATCAAAATCAATGTCTAATAGGCGGTAGATCTTCATAAACCGTTTCAATGATTCATTACGGAACCATTTCCATAAACGGTATGCTTCTTTATCGCCGTTTTCCAACTTTTTAAACCATTCTCGACCTAAATCGTTGTATTCAGGATGAGTATCAGCTTCGGTATTAATTTTGACATAGTATTTTTGAAGAGTGTTAATAGGATCGTTTTTTACTTCTTCTTCGTTTCCCCACATTTTATAAGCTGCCATCAGCTTACCAAACTGAGTTCCCCAGTCTCCCAAGTGGTTAATGCGAATTGGGTTATAACCAACTTTGGCTAAAATGTTAGCAATCGCATTACCGATAACCGTTGAACGCAAATGACCCATTCCCATTGGCTTTGCAATGTTTGGTGAGGAAAGGTCGATAGCAACGTTAGCTAACTTACCAATATTTTGTGATCCGTAATTATCTGGGTCAGCTAAAATTGTCTTTAAAATATTTTCACCAACAACTTGCTTATCTAAGAAGAAATTAATATAAGGGCCAGCCACAACAACTTTTTCAAAGCAAGTTTGGTCAATTTTGGCAATTAAATCTTGCGCTATCATTTGGGGAGCCTTATGTAAGGCCTTTGCTAAGAAAAATGTTGGAAATGCATAGTCACCATTATTAGAATCCTTAGGTCGTTCAATTTTACTTGCAATTTCACTTGCTGATAATTCAGGTAAAGCTGGTTGCAATGCATTAATTACTTGCTCACGTTCGTTCATGATTTAACCTCCAAATTTAATAAAAAAGTCCCCAATGAACAGCCTGTTCATTAGAGACGAGATTTCCCGCGGTACCACTCTATTTGAATAGAAATTCCACTTTCATTATATTTAGTTTATCAATTTTTGCACGCTTCAACGGATCTTTGGCCCATCTCACATCAACATGGACTCGCTGTACAAAGAATAAGCCGTCTACTACTCAAAAACAGTCCCACCTTAAATAAAAAAGCATCATCTAATCGACGGTGCTCATTGTGGTAAGCGGGTAACGAGAATCGAACTCGCGACTCAACCTTGGGAAGGTTGTGTTTTACCACTGAACTATACCCGCATCAATCAAAGCGGTAAAAACTACCTCTTTGATAATAACATATTTTACTTAATTGTTAGTATCTTTTTTTGCTTTTTTTGTGGTTTTACGTTTACGAGTGGTCTTGTTGGCCTTAGCAGCTTTTTCTGCTGCTTCTTTTTCTTCTTTAGCAGCTTCTTCACGATCTTCATCAGTCCGTGGTACTGCATTAAGAATTTTAGCGCTCGACTTACGTACAACAGCACGTTTGTTCAATTCATTAACGCTGGTTTTATCAGCTGGATCAAAGTCATCAATTGACATCATAATTGAGTTATCGTAAACCTTTTCAACGGTTCCGGTAAAATCATGCTCAAGTTGGCCAAATTTTTTTGCTTTAACAACGTCACCAATTTTAAAGAAAGTCATGCATTCCACCTCAATAATTTATCAATAATGTTAAACATTTTACTAACTTTAGCAGCATTTTTCAAGTGTTCTTCTGTTAAACCTCAAATAATGATAAAATAAGTCTAAATAATTTTCGGGGAGTCACTATGGGAAATACATATTTATTTATTATTTGCGGAATCTGTCTTGTCATCAGTGTTACATGTGGAATGCACTCTGCGATTGACAAACATACCAGTAGTTGGTTAATTATCGCGCGTATCCTGCTGTTCATAATGTTAATTGGTAAACTGGTTTTTTTCCTTGCATATTTACCTATTATTAGCTGGCTCTATTTAATTCAAATTATCGCTTTAATCTTGCTATTTGTCATAGTCGAAATGGTTTTCAGAAGAAAGCTCCTCACTTTCGGAGCTCCATGGATGGCATTAATTCTGATTTTAGCTACTGTGATCATCTCACTAATTTGTATTTTTTAAAAAGAGTTATATAATGAACTTATTCGGCGCTCTTAGTGTAACTGGATAGCACATGAGATTTCGGTCCTCATTATCAGGGTTCGAGTCCCTGGGAGCGCATTTAATAATAGACTTAGGCCTTGATATACCAAGGTCTTTTATTTTTACTGTACACCATTCGTACACCAAATTTGAAATTTTATATAATTTGCCATCGCTTAGTTAAGTTATATTTACATATTATGGTTACTTATGAAAACCTTATTAAAAAGGCACTCCAAAATAAGGAGTGATTTTTAGGTAATAACATGAATGCCTAGTTAAAATAGAATTACCATACACAGAGATGATAAGACTTATTAATCACATCGCTCACAATAACAATAGTTGTTATATAAAGATGTATTTCTTATTTAGACAACTGTACATGAAGAACGTAAAAATGCTTAATTTTCTTTCCGCTTTTTAAAAACAAACATAGAACTAAGCGCAGCCAAAACCATTCCCATAATTGTGGTGATATTGGCATCCTTAACACCAGTTTGTGGTAATTTGCTATTATCAGCCCGTGTTCTTTCAGGGTTATTAACTGAATTCAAATTAACAACTTTTCCTTCATTTGTAACTGTTGGGTTACCAGTTTCATGTTTCTGAACATGATTCAAATCATAGGTAGGTAACGTTGGCTGCGTAGTTGGATTACCAGTTTCGTGTTTCTTAATCTTGTTTAAATCATAAGCCGGTAGTTCTGGTGTTTCTGCTGGGTCACCAGTTTCCGTCTGTTTTGGCAGCACATGAACTAGTACATACTGATTAGATTCTTGTCCATCAGGCAGTTCAACACTGACTATGCCATACGTATATCCTACTTTAGTAGTGTCCGGTTGAACTAACCAATTGATTTTGCCAAACTGATCCGGTGTTAATTGATTACCATTGCCCGTGAAGTCAATCACCTTTTTAGCACTAATTTTGTGTCCAGCAACAGTTTCAACGTTACCTTTTACAGCAACATTTTCTGATTCAGTTCCCTGTGGTAACATGAATGACATTACTTCAGAAGGATCAAGAATGTAGGGTTCTTCATGTCCTGGCACAGTTACCTTTATTGTTGGTGTGTTTAGCACAACCGGATTATTATAATATGACTCAGTGCCATCATTGGTCATTGAAAAATCAAATTCTGGTTTTTCCTTCCATTCTACTTTAGTCCCTTGAGGCAAAAAGTTAATATTACCGATAAACCATACTGGATCAACATCTTTGTCCCAAGCGAGATAAGATGTGCTGTCTCCTGGTTTCTTCAATTTAGGAACAGTGTTGTAATCATCTGTTTCGTCAACATATCTCGGTTCTACAAAAATCGTAAAGTACTGGTCTTGATCAGAAAAACTGGTGTAGGCAGATTCAGATGCACCATTTTGATATGGTGGTTCATCCATCTTCTTGTATCCAAGTTTGTCCAAGACATTACTCAATCCATAGGCATAATCTGAATCGGCTCCAGAGTTAGCATAACCCTCAAAGCGGTCTGTTCTAATGATCTTTTTATTTACGACATCGTAAAACTTAACGGTATTAGTGACGACTTTGTCATTTTTGTCAGCCTCGTTGCTGATGTTTCCGTTATCAATAATGTAGTCACTATCTTTTTCATAAACATTCACCGGAACAGTTACGCTAGTGGTGTAGCTTTCTTCGTTGTCTTGTTGGATAGCTTCATTATATTGATCACGAACCCCTGAAATCTTTACTACTCCAGTTGTTTTACCAACCTTGGAAGTATCTGGCGTTTTTTCCCATTCAACTTTAAACTTATCACTGTCATCGCTCATTGAAGTAGCATAATTTTCGTAATCTGGAATGGTGCTTTTAACGTCTGGTACACCACCCTTAGTAACTTCCACTGGTACCAATGGTGATTATTGCGTTTCTTCATCTGCATTCGTTTCTGAATTATTTGAAAGAGTCACTTTATTATCAGTAGATATATTGTTCCCATTAACACTTGTGGATGTATTCACTGTGCCAGCATCATTATCAGATGCTTGAGCAGTATTAATCGATACTAAAGTTAATGCAAAGCCACATACAAGGCCCAAACCAATTTTTTGCAATTTATTAGCAGAATTATTTCGCATGTTATTTTCCTCCCGATAGGTACAATAGCAAATCAAATCATATACAGCTATTAATATAATTATAGCTGAGTGGGAGTGTTTTTACAATGATTACTAATATAATGATAAACTATATTCAAAATTTACCAATTATCTTTATTTGTTAATTATAGCCATTAAGAATTATGACTATTTTCAAGGCTTTTAATATATTAATATTATTATTCTAGGTTGAGCAATTGCGTTGCAGAACCTCATTATCAGGGGTCTATGTCAACTGGTGTTGGTAGAGACTTATAGCCACTCTCATATGAGAGTGGTTTTTATTTAGAGAAAACAGTCAATCCGCTTGAAAAAATTCGTCATATTTCTAAAGCCATAACAATGTCGTTTCAAATCCTTAATCTTACGATTAAGGCCCTCAATTGGACCATTGGAATACGGATAAATTAAACTATTAAGAACGTAGTGGCGATAGTATTTTAGGGTTTGAATAACCACGTCCATTTGATTGTGCTGGGGGTGATATTCATCCAATAGTTGAGACATTTCGTGGACATTTTTAGTTCTAATAGCACGCATCAAACGTTGATAAGTTTGATAGACCACATCAAAAGCTGGAAATTGGTCAATCACTAAATCAATGGCATTCTGTTGGGTCATATACTCATTCACGCCACGTAAATAAACAGGTTTATCCGCATTGATATTAGTAAAATCCTTATGAAAAAGACGCCATTGCGATTTCATAATCCGGTAAATACGTGAACGATGATCAGACAAACCCTTAAGGGTTTGGATACGAGCCGCATCTAAGGCTCTACCAGCTAGTTGGGTAATATGAAAACGATCAATGATGATTTCTGCTTTTGGAAATAAACGATGAATAAATCGACTATATTGAGCATTCATATCTACAACAACGGTTTGCACTGATTGCCGTTCTGATAATGAATAGCGATTTTCAAAGTAGTCAATGATGTCACGTGACACCCGACTAGCTAATTTAGTGACCAATTGATGAGTCACTGCATCACAACAGATAAACGACATGGCATGGTTAACAGAGCGAAACTCATCGAAACATAAATTTTGGGGCAAACGAGCTACGCGCCTGGGCAGATCCACACGTTCGTGAATGGTGCGAATGACGGTGCTAGGCGCACAATGGACCACTAATGCGATCTGAGTAGCCGGCATTCCTAAACGCACTAAGCTCATGATTTGGCTTTTTAGTGATCGAGATAAGGAATCATGTCCTCGTGTTAAATTAGTTTGCGGACCAAAGGTCCGTCGACAAGATTGACATAACCAACGTTGTTTTTTCAACTTTAACAGTCTTCAGTGATCGCCAGCACTTGTTAAATGAATATTAGATTGTCGAAAGCCGTTGCGAATCACGTGAGGATGATGGCAGTAAGGACATTTAGTAAAAACATTACCCATTAAATAGCCATGAATCACTTCAGTGATTTGATTATGGTCAGTTTCAGTTTTAGCAGCAACAATTTTAATATTTTGATCTTCAATTCCAAAGCAGGTTGGATTAAAATGATTTTGGGACATTAAGCATCTTCCTTTACATGGTATTTGGTCGTATTCATTGTATTGCAAGAGGGCTTGAATGTCCTTTTTATTTTGGAAAAAAGCAAACAAAAAACTGGCATTGGTTGTTCACCAATACCAGTTAGCATAGACCCATTATCAGTCATACAAAATAATTCCATAAACAAAAACCGCCCCACTTTTCGTGAGACGGTTTTACTTTGGGAAGGAATCATATTAAGTACTTTGCGATAAAGCTATCATTCAAACTTAACTCATCAATATTAATTCATCTTCCGCAAAGCTACTATTTATCACTAGTGCACGCTGGTGACCGCGAACCCCTATAATATTACAGGTCACACTTATGCTGCTTCTGACCTACTAATTCTTCAGCCGCTAGATCCGGGTAGATTTCTTGTTGCATCTACTTATTCCCTTCCACGTCTATAATATAGCACATGCTGTAAGCGGTTTCAACATCTTTTTTAGATTAATGCATTGTGCCTAATAAAGCCATTAGTGCTACTAAATTATTGAAAGCATGGAGCATCATTGTATTTGCAATATTACCGGTTTTACGATAAATATATGCAAACACTGCTCCTAAATAGAAGTAAATTAAGTAGCTAATTATATTGGTACTCGAATGTTCTAAAGTAAATAACACTCCAGATAAAATAATTGGTGCCCAAAACGAATTATCTTTAAAAAAGAAGTTCATTACCACACCACGAAAGATTAACTCTTCTGCAATCGGGTTTAATACTACTGCCGCAAAAGACATGATAATCATTACGATATGATTGCTTCCCATCAACTGGCCAATTGCTTGATTATTAGCCGTTTCTGTTTGGTGATAAATAACATAGTTAAGCACATTCAGTAATTGTTCACCAAGCAAAATCGTTAACCAACCACCAAATATCCAACCTAACCGTTGAAGAAATGTTTGGCGAGTTGGCTGCCATCGTCGATATTTGATAAAGACCCGATAGGCCCACCAAATAATTAATCCAAATACCACTGCATAAATTAGTATTAGAATTGCAACCATTGATGGGGTCGCAGCATTTCTTCGAATAAATAGCAAAATTACCGGAGGAACCTGAATTAAAATTGCCAGCGCAAAAGTTATTAGCACCCGTACTATCCAGGATGGCCGTTGTGATTTTGTCATCTCATCACTTCCTCAGATCAAAATTATTTACCATCATATCACATCAAAAAAGGGTATGACAGAAGTTTTATAGCTTCCAAGTCATACCCTGATATGCTTAATTATATGAATGCGGTCGAGCCGTGCTCTCTCGCTCTACTAATTTCACTGGAACGTCTACCAATTGTCGCTCCATGTTAAGGTCATTAATTCTTTTTAAGATTAATTGAGCGCTAGTTTCACCCAACTTCAGGATTGGTTGCTCGATAGTAGTCAATTTAGGGGTAACATACTCAGCTAAATCAATATTATCGTAACCCATAACGGATAATTCTTCTGGGATTTTAATTCCATGTTCATGGAGGCCGCGATATAAACCAATTGCCAATTCATCATTGGCACAAAATACTGCGGTTGCTTTTTTAGATAAGACCTCATCAGCATGTTCATAACCACCCAACTTAGTTAATGGCGCATTAACAATATCTGTCTTTGGGTTAAAATGGATTCCCGCTTTTTTAAGTTCATCAGTAAACCCGTGTAGCCTTTTTTCCAAGTTATTTGTTAGATTTTCAGGGAATACTGCTACCATCCTCTGATGGCCCAATTTAATCAGATGTTCAGCTGCTAATTGACCACCTTGGTAGTCATCAACTTGGAGACGATCACCATCATCATGAGTTTGATTTCGGTCAAACAATAGGTATGGAATGTGGTTAGGCTTTAAAATACTGTCAATTGTATCCGCAGTTACACTAGAACTGGAAATAATCAGGCCATCTACAGAACGTTCCACCAAATTTCCTAGATAGTATTTTTCACTAGTCTCGTCGTTACTAGCGCTGAATACAATGGGAAGATAATGTGCTTGCCTGCACACTTTTTGAATTCCCCGAAAAAAAGTACTAAAAAAAGGATTGCCAATATTAGGAACCAATACACCAATGGTTCTTGAGGAACGTAAAATTAAATTACGAGCATTAAAATCAGGCACATAATGCAATTGATCTCTTAACGTTATGACTTTCTCTTGGGTTTTTTTGCTAAAACGCTCACCCTTGCCATTTAATATTTGAGATACGGTGGTAACTGATACACCCGCGGCTTCTGCAAGGTCTTTTATGGTTACTTTACTGTTCATTAGTCTACCTCGTCCATTTAAGTTAAACGATTTACTAAAACAGTTTACTACTTAATGAAAGGGATTTCAATTGTTATCAAAATTTACGCCAAAAACATTTTGCATGATTTGTTTTATTTGCATCATCTGTGTGCCGCGAACCCGTAGATAATCAATTTTGACTAGTAAAATTTCATAATCCCACATAGATGATAAATCATGTTCATTAATATAATGTAAGTCAAGCTTAATTTCAGACAAGTTATTAATCAAGCCTTCGAAATCATCTTCGCCTTTATACTTATCAGTACCAATAACCACTGGTAGTTTATTCTCAAAAGAATCCGTCAATAATGTTCGCAAAATATTCTTGTTCTGATAGTCATGGTGCCTAAGAAATTCTTGTAAATGCCAGATATCAAAATAATGATGGTCCTCCGCAACCTTACACTTAATCGAAACGGTCGTTAGATAATCTGTGTATGCTTGAACTTTGTGAATACTAGTTAATCTTATTGCTGTTAACCCATTAATTTTACCGTCCCAATCAATACCAAGCAGAAGCACAAACAAAGGGTCAATGGCAATAACAAAGCCGACATTAAAGATATCATCGTCATCAAAATTATAAACTTCGACGAGGTTTCCTTGCTGCTGAGCCATTATTAATTGCTCTTTAATTTCACTTGATGACATTTTATCCCTCCAACAATTTATAATAAATTATTTATGATCCGTAATCCTTGATATTACCGCTTATTACTCCTTTTTTAGTATTTATAGTTCACAATCACAATGGGCAAGTGCTTTTTTTTGTAGTAACATAGATTATTGCAAAACTATAAATTAAAGAGGAGCAATTATGGTGATAATTACAGCAGGAATGATTGGTGTTGGTAAAACCACCCTTACTGGAAAGATTGCCGATCACCTACACACAAAAGCGTTTTTTGAACCCGTGGGTGAAAATCCAGTACTACCACTATACTACAGGAATCCTAAACAATACGGCTTTTTATTACAAATTTATTTTCTGAATAAGCGTTTTTCAATGATCAAAAAGGCGCTCGCCGATGACAACAATGTCTTAGATCGTTCCATTTATGAAGATGCATTATTTACCCGTGAGAATAATGCGGAAGGTAATATTTCAGATACAGAACTTGATGTATACCTCAAACTGCTCAATAACATGATGGCTGATCTCAAGCAGTTGCCGAAGCGTGCTCCTGATTTAATGGTTTATTCAGAAACAGATTTTGAAACCATCCTTTACCGGATTAAAAAACGTGGACGGGATTATGAACAAATTGATAATAATCCAGAATTAAAGGATTACTACTATAAGATGTGGAAGGCCTACAAGACATGGTATCAAGACTATGATGCTAGTCCTAAGATGAAGATTGACCTCGAAAAGTATAATCTCGAAGAACCTGAAAATGTCAAAATTGTCCTTCAAATGATTGATGACAAACTAGCTACATTAAGATAGACAATCAAAATGGTGTTGCGACCTGGTTACTATTACCGGATCGCGGCACTTTTTATTTTAACAACCGTTTCACTAACTCTAATAAACTCATCGAGCCAATGCCACCAATTATTGGGAAAACAATACCCTTTTTATGATGTTTTGTTCTTATTTTTTGAGAAGCTCTTTGTGGATTTTCGTATTCATCTAACTCCGTTTTCGACGTTTTCTGCTTAGGTGATTGTTTAATTAATTGATCGTATTTGGTAAGATCATATTTTTCAATTAACTGATTTAATTTCTGATGGTACATTGGATCCGTCGCATAAACTCGTCCAATTGCTTCTGTAGCTTCCTTATAGTGATGACATTTACTTTTATGTGCTGAAAAATACAACGGTTGATTCAATACCTGTGCGTAGTCATTCAGTGATTCTTTAAATGTTAAGTAGCGCCGGAAAGCAGCATTAATCTGTAATTCTTGACCATTAATATTCTCTTTGGTAGGTAATGTGGCACTCATGCCACGAAAAGTTCCTTTAATTCCAAAAAGATTATGATGCTCATGTGCTAATTCACTCCGCCCCCCAATCACTCTCAATTACTGCCTGAGCAATCAAGACTGAAGTATATAAATCATTTTAATCAGCAATCTGTCGAGCATCTTTAGCAATCGAGTCAATAAATTTCTGCTGATCCACCGTTAGATTCTCCTTAGAAATCACCTCTGATTTGGAGTTCTCCTGTTTATCGTTTTCTACAGTCTGGTCTGAGCTTGCAGCCTGCGAAATATTCCCTGAATGATTAGAATTGTCGTGATGATGTTCCTCTCCCACATTAGATCCAACCTCTTGATGTGAGGACTGCTCTTTTGCTTGCCGTAATTGTTCTAAACAATCTGTTAAGCGCTGTGCAGTTTCACTGTCTAGGTCTGCTAATTCATCGTTCGTTAATGGTGGCCGTTGCCCATTTAAAACCGCAGAAGCAATCTGCTGGCATTCGGCTGTTGAGTAGATGGTGCTTGCTTCAATGGCATTAGTAACCATTAACAAACAACTGCTGGTGATGAACATCCGCAAATTAAAAAGTTTCATGTTTTTACCTCCTAATCATTAAAGACGATAAAAACACAAAAAAGATCGGAAAAATTTCCGATCTTTTTCAGATTGGCAGATTGCAAGAAATAACTTGAATGAATTTAGTGACGTAGATTAAGCAAGAAGATCTCGATTGGTGTATGCCAATTAAGACATTTAAGTGGCCGTGAATTCAGATACCAATTGATTTGAACCAGTTGGTAATCACTTAGTTCTTCAATGGCTTGTC
>NZ_JACJKU010000210.1 GCF_016901675.1 Limosilactobacillus coleohominis | reverse complement strand
GGCAGATTGCAAGAAATAAGTTAACAATTATCATGTAAGTTTCTAAAAAAGACTTCAATTGGTGTTTGCCAATTTAAACATTTCATTGGTCTCGAATTAAGCCACCAATTGATTGCAATTAGTTCATCATTGGATATTTGTTCAATAGGCTTGCCTTTTGGGATAAATCGGCGGAGAACTCGATTCCTGTTTTCATTGGATCCACGTTCATGAGGAGAATAAGCGTGTGCGAAAAACATTGGCTTGTTTATCAAATC
>NZ_JACJKU010000209.1 GCF_016901675.1 Limosilactobacillus coleohominis | reverse complement strand
GGAGAATAAGCGTGTGCGAAAAACATTGGCTTGTTTATCAAATCTTCGATTTGATGATAATTGGCAAATTCTTTCCCATGGTCAACAGTCAGTGATTTTAAATTGGCGCCTAGATGACGGTCCAGTGTAATAATAGCTTTAGTCATTGATTGACTATCACGCCCATCTAAACGTTGAACGATTGTTAAGCGGCTTAATCTTTCTGTGAAAGTAGCGACTGCTTGCCCCTTCATTTTACCTGAAAGTACGGTATCTGCTTCGAAAT
>NZ_JACJKU010000208.1 GCF_016901675.1 Limosilactobacillus coleohominis | reverse complement strand
AATTTTTTTGAGGCGTCGAGTTGTATCTTTAACAATAAGTTTTCTCTTTGTAGGGCTTGATTTTGCTTTTGAAGCTGACGAAGCTGTTCTTCTTGGCTCTTGTCGTGATGGTTGACCATGCTTAGGTCTCCTTCCTTGGCGTAACCCCAAAAGGGCCTGCGGCCCTCGCTTATTATAAAGGCATTCCCATTGATAAACCGAACCAGGAGAACGGTAACCAAAGTGAATACAAGTTTCGGGAATTGACGCCAAATTTTCTTGTTTC
>NZ_JACJKU010000207.1 GCF_016901675.1 Limosilactobacillus coleohominis | reverse complement strand
CCGATTTGCCTGATCATGGAATTCGTCGTCATCGTGCTAAAGAAAAGCGTGGTACGTTCAGTCACGGCCGCTCCATTGAGGAGCGTTCTCATAAAGTCGAAACTCGCCAAGAATTCGGCCACTTTGAAGCTGATACCGTACTTTCTGGCAAACGTAAAGGTCAAGCTGTGGCGACTTTTGTGGAGCGTAAGAGTCGCCTGACAATTGTTAAACGGCTCCATGGTCGCGACAGTCAGTCCATGACTCAAGCCGTACTTGAACTAGCTAGTCAACTTCAAGACA
>NZ_JACJKU010000206.1 GCF_016901675.1 Limosilactobacillus coleohominis | reverse complement strand
AAGGTCGTTCGTTGTGCTACTTCACGAGGACGTGTATCAATTGAACGTCCATGGCAAAAAGTACCACGAGTTTCTTTAGCTCGATGGCGCCTAATACCATGGTCAGGAAAATCGCTTAAACTGATTTCTAGTTTGTTTTGATTAATCCAGTTATAGATGGTTTTAAAGCTCAGATGCAGTGTATGTGCTACTTGCTCTGCCGACCATTTTTCAATTAGTATCTTATCCTCAATATATTGCTTTAATCCTGAAGTAAAGTGTGACTTAGCTCCACGTTGAGTGA
>NZ_JACJKU010000205.1 GCF_016901675.1 Limosilactobacillus coleohominis | reverse complement strand
CATTACTACCGCGTTCATGTGGTGAATAAGCATGGGCAAAATAAACCGGAGTACCAGTTCGCTGCTCAATTGCCTGGTAGTTAGCGAACTCTTTACCATGATCTACGGTCAGCGTCTTGAGTTTGTCTTGAAGTTGACTAGCTAGTTCAAGCACGGATTGAGTCATGGATTGACTATCGCGACCATGGAGCCGTTTAACAATTGTCAGGCGACTCTTACGCTCCACAAAAGTAGCCACAGCTTGACCTTTACGCTTGCCAGAAAGCACGGTGTCAGCTTCAAAGT
>NZ_JACJKU010000204.1 GCF_016901675.1 Limosilactobacillus coleohominis | reverse complement strand
GCTCGTTATTAATTGTTTGATGATTAACTCCTAATTGGCGACCAATTGCGCGATTGGAAAGTCCTTGCGACTTTAAAGTCGCAATCATCACACGTTCTTCTTTAGTAAGATGAGCATTCTTTTTATGAGTAGTCAATAAACTAGTAGACATGGTATCATTTAAGTGCGTCATTTGACGGACATCCTTTCATATAGGTTTGGTTCACTTAATATGATACCTGATGTCACGCCGAATGGCGTTTTTTTATTTACCACCAACTGGGTGGCTAACTTCATTCTATAATCCACC
>NZ_JACJKU010000203.1 GCF_016901675.1 Limosilactobacillus coleohominis | reverse complement strand
TGGGAACTAGACACTATTCAAGGTCATAAAGATGGCAAGGATAGCGTTGTTCTAGTAATGACTGATCGTTTTTCACGGGTTAATATTACGAGAAAAATTACCAGTAAAACTGCATATGCAGTGAATCATTTTTTTGTTGAGTTGCGTCAGAAGCTTGGCAAGAATGCTTACTATCGCATTTTTAAAACAATTACTTCTGATAATGGTTCTGAATTTAGTGAGTTAACGCGAGTTCATGACCATGTTTTTTACACTGACCCATATTCTCCTTGGGAACGCGGATCCAATGA
>NZ_JACJKU010000202.1 GCF_016901675.1 Limosilactobacillus coleohominis | reverse complement strand
CATTACTACCGCGTTCATGTGGTGAATAAGCATGGGCAAAATAAACCGGAGTACCAGTTCGCTGCTCAATTGCCTGGTAGTTAGCGAACTCTTTACCATGATCTACGGTAAGCGTCTTGAGCTTGTCTTGAAGTTGACTAGCTAGTTCAAGTACGGCTTGAGTCATTGACTGACTGTCGCGACCATGGAGCCGTTTAACAATTGTCAGGCGACTCTTACGCTCCACAAAAGTAGCCACAGCTTGACCTTTACGTTTGCCAGAAAGTACGGTATCAGCTTCAAAGTGGCCGA
>NZ_JACJKU010000201.1 GCF_016901675.1 Limosilactobacillus coleohominis | reverse complement strand
GGAACCAAATCAGCTCCACGCCACTTACTGGTAAGACTGACGAGGATATTGCTATCAATCCAGTTGCACCTGCTGGTTGGGAATTAGTACCTGGCCAAAAGTACCCAGCAACGGTTACTGCAACGGCTGATGGTATTCCTGGTGTTACTTTGACGGTTCGTCACCACATGATCAATGTTGTTCCTGGTGATGTTCCAACCCCTGGTGATAAGAAGCCGGGCAATCCTGATAAGAAGCCTGGTGATGGTACGCCAAACAAGGACATCACGCATGAAGATCTGAATAAGACGATCAC
>NZ_JACJKU010000021.1 GCF_016901675.1 Limosilactobacillus coleohominis | reverse complement strand
ATCCTTTCATATAGGTTTGATTCACTTAATATGATACCTGATGTCACGCCGAATGGCGTTTTTGCATTTACCACCAATTAGGTGGCTAACTTCATTCTATAATCCACCACGGAAAAAATAATGAGCATGTTAGAGATTATTTAAAGTCTCTACCATGCTCATTTTTCATTATTATTTACTTACGAATAATTTGGTATCGATTGGCTCTATCTTCATGGGCGGGTTGTTCAACGGACTTGCCAACCGGAACAATAACAGAAATTTGAAAATCATTGGAAATTCCTAACTTTTTCAGTAATGAAGGATGATTATTGAGTTCAATGGCGCCACTCATAATATATACGGAACCATATCCTAATTCTGTTGCTTGTAACATAATGTTTTCAGCAGCGGCTGAAGCGTCGTGTTCACCAAAATTACTATCCTTTTTAGTAGCAATTGCAAAAAGTAATGGGGCACCGTAACAAGCGTTATTAGTAGCTTTTTCAATTTCAGCGCATAGATCAGGACTTTCTATAACGATTCCTTTCATCACATCTGTTTGGTGCATTCCACATGGTGATGCTTGAAAAGCATTAATTAATTCATCAATATCGTTTGAATTAACGGGAGCATTAGTAAATTTACGAACAGCTTGTCGATTTTGAATTGCAGATAACATAGTTAAGACCTCTTTTTATTTATTTCTCAAGATAATTATGCCGCTACTTTTCATTTAGACGTTTTTTTGAAAACGGGCAAGGAAACACGTTCTTTCAAGGACGTGATGAATTGCCCCCCTTTTTTTGTATTCCGATTGCATATGGTTAGCAAATAAATGTGATATAATAGCTGTATGAAAGATATTGAGAGACTTACATATGGTAGAACATCATCCTACAATCTTAATTACCATATTATCTGGGGAACTAAATATCGCAACAAAGTATTGAAAGGACACGTGGAAGTTGTCTTGAAGCAATGTCTGCAGGATATTGCTTCAAAATATGGTTTTAGTATTGCCCACTTAGAAATTGGTAAGGATGACCACATCCACTTATTGGTTAGTGCGCCGCCTAAGTTATCGGTGACTAACATAGTACGGTGGCTTAAAGGAATTTCGGCTTGGACATTGTTTCGTGAATGTCCAGAGTTAACTAACTATTGGAAACATAAGGATCGCCATCTCTGGTCACCTAGTTATTATGTAGAAAGTATTGGAACGGTTAACGAACAAGCGGTAGCTAAATATATTGACGATCAACGGGCTAAAGAAAAGTAGAAACTATTCTGCTTAGGTAAAGGAGGTGGAAAATGTCAACTATCACAAAAGGGATCAAGCTTCGCTTGTACCCGAATCGACAGCAACAAGTCCAATTATGGCAAATGTTTGGTAATAGCCGGTTTGTTTGGAATCAAATGCTTAACATGGCGAAACAACGGTATCAAAATAATCCTGGTAGTCAATTTATTGGTGAGTACGGGATGAATTATCTGCTCAAGCCGTTGAAGCAAGAGTATCCGTTTCTTAAAGTTAGTGATTCAACCAGCTATTTGGTGGTGACTCATAATTTATCGTTAGCCTTCAAGCAATTATTTAAGCACCAAGGCGGCTGTCCTAAATTTAAGGCTAAGAGCTATGCAAAGCAGTCTTATACTGGCCGATCCAAGTGCCGAATCATCGCTAAGCGACGCATGAAATTACCTAAACTTGGTGAAATCAGAACTAGTAAAACCGGCTATCTGCAAAATTGTCGAATTAAACAATATACTTTGTCTTATGACGCTACTGGTAAATATTATTTATCACTCCAAGTTGAAGTACCACAACCAAAGCCGTTGCCCCAAACGAGGCAAGCAGTTGGTTTAGATGTTGGGATAGCTGATCTAGTTATCAGTTCTGATGGGACTAAATACGCCACGTTTAACGCCAAGTGGTATGAGAAACAAGCTATAGCATGGCAAAGCCGCTTTAACAGACGTAAGCATCGAGCTACTGTTCGAGTGCGCCAATATAATCACGAACACAAAGGTTTGCCAGAAATGGATATTAGCGACTATCAGAACTGGCAACGAGCGAAGCAAAGAAAAGCCCGCTGTCAAGCTAAAATCGCTGATAAACGGGCTGACTATCTACATAAGCTGACTACACAATTGGTTAAGCAATATGATGTGATTGTAATTGAAGATTTGAAAGCCAAGAATCTCCAACACAACCACCATTTTGCCAGAGCTATTGCCAACGCTAGTTGGCGTCAATTCAGAACTATGTTGGAATACAAATGCACTTGGTATGGCAAAAGACTAATCACTGTTAAACCAAACTATACTAGTCAAATCTGTTCTAACTGCGGTTATCATAGTGGCAAAAAACCGTTGGAAGTTCGTGAATGGACTTGCCCCAATTGTGGGGCCCGTCACGACCGGGATACTAATGCGGCAGTTAATATCCTACATCGAGGATTAAAAGCTATCGGCTAGGGACTAGCCTTGGTAACATAGCCTGGTTCTGTAAGTTAGGTCTGTTGAATACAACCCGAACAATCCTAAATACTACCGGGTATTCCCAGAAGCTCGACCATTAATGGCCGAGTAGTTCACAATAAAATGATTCCTATTGGAGGGAACACGATGGATCAATTATTTGAACGTACTTCGATTCGAAAAGCTTATTTTGTATTGGCAATGCCTGTTGTTTTAAGTATGGCGGTCACTTTAATTTATAACATGGTTGATACCTACTTTGTGTCGCAAACCCAGAATCCGGATTTGGTTGCCGGAGTTTCTCAAGGGGCACCACTGTTTACCATGATGATTGCAATTGGTGATATTTTTGGCTTAGGAGGTAGCTCGGTTATTTCACGGTTATTTGGTGAACATCATGATCGGGCAGGACGATTTGTCAGTGGATATTGTTTCTATGCGTCAATTGTTTGTGGAATTATCGTGACGATCATGATGTTAATTTTCCAAGTGCCTTTTCTACACTTACTTGGTGCATCTTCAAGCACATGGAAATATGCTCGTGAATACTACCTGGTAACGGCATGGGGATCCCCATTTGTTATTTTTGGCCTTACTCCTACTAACATTCTAAGAACAGAAGGGTTAGCTGTGCAGTCGATGATTGCCAGCATGGTAGGAACAGGGATTAATATTGTCTTAAATCCAATTTTTATTTTCAAATGTGGTTGGGGAGCAGCTGGTTCTGCATTAGCAACTGTCACTAGCACAATCATTAGTGATATTTTAATGATTTATTATACGCGTGTTAAAAGTCAAAAATTAACTACGTCTATTAAGGAAACTAGAATCAGCCGGCACCTTCAGTGGGAAATTTATGCAATTGGAATTCCAGCATCAATTACAAACCTAATGGCGACATTTGCAATGGCATTAACCAATCGCTATTTGATTTCATATGGTGCTAGCAGTGTTGCGGCAATGGGAATTGCACTGAAGATCAGTATGGTAACTAATATGATTGTGGCTGGGCTAGCGTTTGGCGCACAGCCTTTAATTGGTTACACGTATGGAGCGAAGAACAAAGAGCGCTTTAAGCGGGTCATCAAATTTGATCTGAAAGTGATTGCCTTTTTTGCGTTAGTTGCTACTGTTTTACTGATGATCTTTGCACCTGTAGTTATTCGGTGGTTTATGAAGGATCCAGTAGTGATTCGTGAAGGAACAGGGATGATCCGTTGGTTGAGCTCGTCTGCAACCTTTGGAGGGATAGTCTTAGTGTTTACGACCATGTTCCAGTCAATGGGTAAAGCAGTCCCTGCCTTTTGGCTATCTTTTAGCCGTCAAGGCTTAATTTTTGCGGTAGTAATTGTATTACTGCAACACTTATTTGGGTATGAAGGAATCATTGCTGCCCAGCCAATTGCGGATGTATTAACGTTTGGATTAGCTCTGTTGTTATATCATTTGAACAAACCAAGATTTGAATAATTCTGTCTTTCCTTATAAACAAATTGGCCGTCAAATGTCTGTTTAAAGCGCTTGTAAAATGCTAAAATAAAGGCGTAATCAAGTGGAAAAGAGGGATTGTCATGGCCGCTAAACAAAAGACAGAAATTTTGGAAACTTGTAAAAGAATCTGGATTGCCCTTGTATATGGAGTAATGTCTGCGGTAGGTGTGAACATGTTTTTAACACATGCGAATTCATATTCTTCTGGTTTATTAGGGTTATCACAACTTTTACAAACCATTTTCATGTTATTTCATATCCACGTGAGTATGAGTTTCCTGATGGCGGTATTTAATGTTCCGCTCTTTATCTTTGCTTGGCGAGTTTTTGGAATGCGCTATATCCTTTTTTCCGGTTTAGCAGTGTTAGCTAACATTGTTTTTCTTGCCATAATCCCTAAAATGCAATTAGTTGCTGAACCGTTGACCAACACGTTAGTTGGTGCATCGCTGATTGGAATGAGTGTTGGCTGGTGCTTTAATAACGGATTTACTACTGGCGGGGTCGATATTCTTGTTACCTATTGTCAAAAAAAGTTCCATAAGAATGTTGGAATGTTTGCTAATGCAATTAATGGTGTTATTTTAATTGGTGCGGTCATTTTCTTTGGACCCGGACGAATTGTCTACAGTTTAATCGGTATGCTAGTGACGAATGGCTTAATGGACTATATGTACGTCTCACAGACGGATGTGAGTGTAACTATTTATACTAAACACGCTGATAAGCTGATTGAACCATTACAGGGATTTGCTCATGGAGCAACCCTCTTGCATGGCATCGGTACGTATACCGGGGAACCGACTGATATTATTTTAGTTGTCACTCCTCGAGGACAATTGTCGTTTATCAAGAACCTTGTGAAGTCACTGGATCCCGATGGGTTCATTAGTATTCAACGATCGGATGTTGAATTAGGTAAATATCGTCATTATTCAATGTAAAACCTAGTTAAAATATAGAACAAAAATAAGTGTCCTCCGTTATCTAAAACGAAAGGACACTTATTTTTATAATACTGAATTGGCTATCTAACTAAGCGCCAAAGTATTCTTTATGTTCCCAATTAGTAACATTGGTCTTGTATTCTGCAATTTCATCTTTCTTGAAACGAGCAAATGTCTTTACGTATTCATCGCCAAGAGCACTTACAAGTTCTTTATCGGCTTCAAGGTTAGCAATTGCTTGTTCCAATGAACCTGGCAATTCGTTGATATTTGCTTCATCACGTTCCGCCGCGTTCATTTCATAGATGTTGCGTTCTACTGGGTCAGGAGCGGTTAATTCATTTTTAATACCATCGGCACCTGCTGCTAAAATTGCCGCGATGAAAATGTAAGGGTTAGCGGATGGGTCGCCAGAACGTAATTCAAGACGAGCAACCTTACCACGACCTGCTGGGATACGTACTAATGGGGTACGATTATCGGTTGCCCAGGCAATGTAAGTTGGTGCTTCATAACCAGGTACTAATCGCTTATAACTGTTAATAGTTGGATTAGCAACAGCAGTAAATGCAGGAGCGTGCTTCAATAAACCGGCTAAATAACTACGAGCGGTATCAGAAAGGCCCTTAAAACCATTTGGATCATCAAAAGCGTTTTGACCATCTTTAAAGAGAGATTGATTCATATGCATTCCAGAACCGTTAATCCCGGTGATTGGTTTAGGCATGAATGTTGCTGCCAGACCATGTTGCTTGGCAATTTCACGCACTACTAACTTGAAGTATTGAATTTTGTCGGCTGTGTGTAGAGCGTCATCAAAGCGGAAGTCAATTTCATGTTGACCAGCGGCAGCTTCGTGGTGGGCTGCTTCAATCTTGAAGCCCATGTCTGTTAGGACGTTTGCAATATCCCGTCGACAAGCTTCACCTTCGTCCTTAGGTTCGGTATCAAAGTAAAAGGCATCGTCATTTACAGTCATTGTAGGGCGGCCATTTTCGTCACGCTTAAACAAGAAAAATTCTGGTTCAGCACCGACATTTAAAGCATCAAAGCCCATTTTGTTAACTGCAGCTAAGTTCTTCTTTAAGATTCCCCGTGGATCTCCAGCGAAAGGAGTACCGTCAACGTTGTAAACATCACAGATCAGAGCTGCTGTTTTATCACGACCACTTGTCCATGGGTAAATTACAAAACTTGCAGGGTCGGGATAAAGGTACATATCAGCGTGTTCAATTGGTAAGAAACCTGCAATAGAAGAACCGTCAATTTTAATTTGATTATCTAAAGCGTCATCTAATAGGGAAATAGGAATTTCAATATTTTTTAATGCTCCAAGGGCATCAGTAAAGCTCATTCGTAAGTAGTGAACATCTTCATCTTTAACAATCTTTTTAACGTCATCAGCAGTTAGCATAATTTAATCTCCCTTATGTCTAAATTGGTCTACAAAATTGTATGGTGCAATATTAATACGTGATGTAAGAGAAGTGAATACTTTTGGTAGAGTTGAATAAATACTAAAGTGAAAGCGGTCTACTTGCTTAAGATAGTAATTAATCGTCTGGGCGTTCACTTAAATAAATAAAGAGCAAACAAAAAAGCCAGTAAGGTTTTCCGTACCTTACTGGCTTAAAGGAGAAATGGATTAATTTGTAAGCAGAAACTACTGTAGGAGAATGATAAAGTTGTTTTACGATGCGGTGTTAAACATTAGTCATCGAAGTATTCTTTGTGTTCCCAGTCGGTTACGTTAGTTCTGTAAGCATCAATTTCTTGTTGCTTCAATTCGGTGAATTTGTCAACGAAGTAGCTACCTAATGCCTTAGTAATGACTTCATCATTGTTCAAGTCATCAATTGCTTCACTTAAGGAAGCAGGTAATTCGGTGATATTAGCAGCCTTCCGTTCGTCAGCAGTCATCTTGTAAATGTTGCGTTCTACTGGAGCAGGAGCCATGATCTTGTTTTGAATACCGTCAATACCAGCGGCTAATGCAGCTGCAATTGCAATGTAAGGGTTAGCAGTTGGATCACCAGAACGTAATTCAAGACGGGTTAACTTGCCACGGCCAGCTGGGACACGAACAAGAGGTGTCCGGTTAGAAGTAGACCATGCAACGTAGGTAGGTGCTTCGTATCCAGGAACTAACCGCTTGAAACTGTTGATGGTTGGGTTGGCAACAGCTGTAATTGCCTTAGCGTGGTGAAGAACACCGCCTAAGAAGTAGAGAGCCGTGTCGGAAAGACCCTTTAATCCATCAGGGTCATCAAAAATGTTAGTGCCATCTTTGAATAATGACATGTTCAGGTGCATTCCTGATCCGTTAATTCCTGTGATTGGCTTTGGCATGAATGTTGCACAAAGGCCAAAGTCTTGGGCAATCCGCCGAATTGTTAGCTTGAAGTATTGAATGTTGTCGGCAGTGTAAAGAGCCTTGTCATACTTGAAGTCGATTTCGTGTTGACCAGCAGCGGCTTCGTGGTGGTCAGCTTCAACTTGAAAGCCCATTTGAGTTAAAACGTTAGAAGTTTCACGCCGGCAAGCTTCACCAAGGTCTTTTGGTTCAAGATCGAAGTAGAAGCCATCGTCGTTAACCTTCATGGTTGGGTTACCATTTTCATCAGCCTTGAACAGGAAGTATTCTGGTTCAGCACCAATGTTAAACGTGTCAAAGCCCAACTTCTTAACATTGTCTAATTCCCGACGAAGAATGCTCCGTGGATCGCCAATGAATGGGGTGCCGTCGGTGTTGTGAACGTCACAAATCATTGAAGCGGTCTTGTTCTTGTCAGCTACCCATGGGTAAATCTTCCAGGTGTTTGGATCTGGGTAAAGGTACATGTCGGCATCTTCGATTGGAAGGAACCCTTTAATTGAAGAACCGTCAATTTTAATCTTATTGTTTAAAGCGTCATCCAATAAAGCAATTGGAATTTCAATGTTCTTTAAAGCGCCCAGGCCATCTGAGAAGGTCATCCGTAAGTAACGAACATTTTCTTCTTTAGCGAGTTTACGTACATCATCGGCATTAATCATAATTCTAACCTCCTAGAATTAATTATCATTATTAAAATTATTTGTTACTACTGGTTAATTCTTTGTTTTCTTCCTTCAAGTATTCAGCAACGTCCTTGCTCCACTTGCCATGGTAACGGTACATAACCAGTGGTAATACCGTTACGATTAGGCACATGATAATTAAAGTAATGACGTAAAGAGAACGCAGGTTGGCTGGAGTACCATCTGCTGGAATGAATGTAATGAAGAAAGCAACTAAAGTAATAATGAAACCAACAGCAGCGATAAATAGACTGAAGCCACGGCTCTTGCTCATCCGGTAGGTCCGGTGAAGGTCTTCGTGCTTGGTCTTTAATACCATGTACGCAACGATCATCATCAGGTAAACCATCAAGTATTGGGCGGTAGTGGCAGCCATGGAAACGTTGAAAGCAAAGTCGGCGTTCTTACCACTGTCAAATGTAATCATCAATGCAGTGATAGTAACAACGATTGCTTGGAGAACAACAATTCTCATTGGCACACCACGCTTGTTTGGCTTAGCAAAGTATTTTGGCATGTATCCTTGACGTGCAGCGACGAATAATCCTTGGTTAGGACCGGCTAACCAGTTGCTTAATTCACCGATGATCCCGCATGCTAGAAGGATACCAACAATTTTACCTAACAGATCTCCTGGTAAACCAATGGAGGATAACAGGTGTCCGTAAGTGTAAACAAATCCGGTACTGTTTTGAATGTCTGCCTTTGGGACAGTCATCGCAATTGACAAACTTCCTAATAAGTCAAAGCAGATTGCAGTTAATGCTAATCCCAGCATAACTTTTGGATATTGATTAGGGTGTTCCAAGTTTTTAACGTGTGGAGCCTGAGCTTCACCACCACAGAATGCTAAAATAAATGGAACAAATGCTACTAATGTGGTGCCGTTAAATTGCTTTGGAATCATTGTATTCATGTTTAAGTGAATATAAATTGGGTTTCCTTGAACTAGGTAAGTAATGAACACGATGATCAATAGAATAACAGGGGTAGCAATTCCAAGGCCAAAGAGCCATTCGGCAATCTTACCAACCCGCTTTTCACCAAAGTGTTGAATTAAAACACATCCCCAAAGGATAATCATCATTAATCCAAAGCGCACAAGTGGTTGAGTATTAAACCACGGAGTATTGAAGGCAATGGAGAAGGCACCAATGACAAAGTACATCATGGTGTCCATACCGACAGTAATGTGAATCCATTGATAGAACATTGCTGTCCAACCAGACTTTTCACCTAATGTTCCTTTAACCCAGGTGAAAATTCCACCATTACCCCATCCATCAATTGAAGCCATTTCACCAGTTTCCTGAGTGATTGGCAAGAACCAAAGGATGCCGGCAATTAATAGCCAGAAAAGAGAAGTTGCACCCGCTTTACCGAACGGGGCGAATTCATCAACCGAAATAACAACTGAACAAGACATTGCAAAAAGCTTTAAGCCAGTTAATTGGTTGTATTGTTTTGTACTATTATCCAATGCTTTGTCGCGGTTGTAGTTAGGGCCACTATGCGGTCCAGTTGCAGGAATAGCAGCCATAAAAACCATCTCCCATTAAGAACGAAACGCTAGTTCTCACTTAACCAGCTAATATATGGGAAGCCATTTTAAGTTGTGTAAGTTTGAAAGCTTGCGACTAAAAATCAAATGTTTCTTGAAAGGACCTTTCACCTTTAATTATTGACAAAAAACACTAAATGTCACTATACACAAATGCAAATGTGTCCAAAAAATGAATATTTTTCAATTAAAAGTGTCTAATTTCTTAAGAAAATTAAGGAAATAAGAGACAAAAACGGGCAAAAAGTGTTAATTACCGTTACTCCCACAAAGGATTAGGAGAATTGGTTTATCCAATAGAAAACGCTTTAAATATTATTAAATCAATATTTTGGAAGGATAATTAGTTCAGTGATTTACTTTACAAAAAAAGAAAAATGTCAAGTTGATTTAGTAAAGTTTTCTTACTATCCTAAAGTAAGTGAAAATAATAACAAAGTTTTTAGAACTTTGGTTCTTTCTGCAAACGATTGCAAATCCTAGTTTATTAGGTGTTATTAATTCAATGGTCTAATTATTTTTATTAAGAATGTTCAATATTTCACTTTATTTTTGGGAAAAATCTGTTATCATTAAAATCGTAAACGATTTCAAATTAGAAAAGGAGATTTTAGCACTATGAAAGCTGCTGTTATCAATGATCCTGTAGATGGATACGTTACTGTTAAGGATGTTCAACTTCGGGACTTAAAACCTGGTGAAGCATTAGTTGATATGGAATATTGTGGACTTTGTCACACAGATTTACACGTTGCTGCTGGTGACTTTGGTAAGAAGCCAGGCCGTATTATTGGTCACGAAGGTGTTGGTCGTGTATCAAAAGTAGCTCCTGGTGTTACTAGCTTAAAGGTTGGCGATCGAGTATCAATTGCTTGGTTCTTCAAGGGCTGTGGCCACTGTGAATATTGTTTAACTGGCCGTGAAACTCTTTGCCGGAACGTTCTTAATGCTGGATACACCGCTGATGGCGCTATGGCCGAACAATGTATTGTTCCAGCTGATTACGCCGTTAAAGTTCCAGAAGGCCTTGATCCAGTTGAAGCCACTTCATTAACTTGTGCTGGTGTTACGATGTACAAGGCTTTGAAGGTTGCTGACATTAAGCCTGGTCAATGGGTATCAATTGTTGGTGCTGGTGGTTTAGGTAACCTTGGTATTCAATTTGCTCACAATGTCTTTGGTGCACACGTCATTGCCGTTGATGGTAATCCTGACAAACTAGAAGCTGCTAAGGAAAATGGTGCTGAAATTCTTATTAATCGTCATGATGGAGACGTTGATAAACAAATTCAAGACAAGGTTGGCGGCGTTCACGCTGCAGTTGTAACTGCTGTTACAGCTTCTGCATTTGACCAAGCGGTAGATTCACTTCGTCCAGATGGTAAGTTAGTTGCTGTTGCCCTTCCACAAGGTGACATGAAGCTAAACATTGCTAAGACCGTTCTTGACGGAATCATTGTTGCCGGTTCATTAGTTGGAACTCGTCAAGACTTGGCTGAATGTTTCCAATTTGGTGCTGAAGGTAAGGTTCACCCAATTGTTAAGACCCGGAAGCTTTCAGAAATCAACGACATGATCCAAGAACTGAAGGACAACAAGGTTGTTGGTCGGAATGTTGTTGACTTTGTTCACAATGAGAACTAATATTATAACCACTCTATAAAAAAGGCAGTTCGCAATTTAATTCATTGCGAGCTGCTTTTATTGTCTGTTGCTTAATCGATAAAAAATGATTCTACTTTCAAAGCTTAAGATTTGTCTGGTATAATGGTGATAATATTAAGGTCAATATTAGTCAGAAATGGAGATGAAACAATGGAAGAAAAAAGTATTTCTGATATTATTGAAAAATATCTAAAATCAATTTTAGAAGACGATGAAAAGGTGGAAATTCGTCGTTCTGAAATTGCAGATCACTTTGACGTTGTACCGTCGCAAATCAACTATGTGATTAAAACGCGCTTTACATTGCAGAACGGTTATTTAGTTCAAAGCAAACGTGGCGGTGGTGGGTATATCCGAATTGAACGGGTTAATCTGATTGATGACGTAGATGTTTTGGATATGCTTATTAGTACGATTGGTGATTCAATTAGTGAAAACGACGCAGTGACGATCATCCAGACACTGTATGCTGAAAAAGTAATTACTCATCGTGAGGGAGATTTGATGTTAGTAGCGTTATCTAAAGATACACTGGCGTTCAGTGATCGACGGGTAGCTGATCAAGTCCGTGCACGAATTTTAATTTCATTGTTAAATCGGTTACGTTTTGAAAGCTAACTGAAAGGAGACCCTTTATGGCTGATTTCTTATACACTCCTAATGCACAAACAGCATTGAATATTGCTCAAGAACAAGCTCGCTATTTCAAGCACCAAGCTGTGGGCACTGAACATTTGTTAATTGCGCTTAGTTTAGAGAAGAGTGGCGTTGCCGCTAATCTATTGAGACAATTGAATGTCTCCACAGATGATCTTCGTGAAGAGATTGAACGCTTTACCGGTTATGGGACTATGACCAATTTAACTTCTAATAGTTATTTGCCTTATTCTCCAAAAATGCGGGAAATTTTATCCGTGGCTGGTCAACTGGCACGCCAATTGGGGACAGACCGAATTGGTACTGAACACCTAATGTTGGCATTGTTAAGTGATGCAAATATCTTATCATCACGTATTTTAAATAGTCTCAATGTGAATGTTCCACAAGCGCGACGGACATTGTTGCGCCGGATGGGTGTTGACATGAACAAGCAACGGTTAGGCAATCGCCAGCAAAAGTCACGGGGAGATAATAGCCAAACGCCAACGCTTGATAAACTAGCACGTGATTTGACGAAGGTTGCACGTGAAGATAATCCGGATCCGGTTGTAGGACGTGACAAAGAAATTAAGCGAGTAATTCAGATTCTTAGCCGACGGACGAAAAATAATCCGGTTCTTGTGGGAGAACCAGGAGTTGGTAAAACCGCCATTGTTGAAGGACTTGCTCAAATGATTGTTCATGAGGAAGTACCAAGTGATATGGTTGGCAGCCGGTTGATGATGCTCGATATGGGTTCTTTAGTTGCCGGTACCAAATATCGTGGTGAATTTGAAGATCGTCTTAAAAAAGTGATCGATGAAATTTATCATGATGGCCACGTTATCTTATTTATTGATGAATTGCATACTTTAGTTGGCGCTGGTGGTGCAGAAGGTGCCATTGATGCGTCAAATATTTTGAAGCCGGCCCTTGCTCGTGGCGAACTTCAATTAATTGGTGCAACCACGCTTGATGAATATCAAAAACATATTGAGGCAGATTCAGCGTTAGAACGCCGGTTTGCTACTGTAACAGTTGAAGAACCAACCAAGGACGTAGCAATGAAGATATTGCAGGGGATTCGTCCAAAATATGAAAAGTATCATCATATTAAAATAACCGATTCTGCTTTGGAATCAGCGGTGAACTTATCGGATCGTTACATTACGGACCGATTCTTGCCTGATAAAGCCATTGATTTAATGGATGAGGCAGCAGCGATGACTAGAATTGACGGTCAGGGGCGGAATACTGCACATGCTAAGCATTTGCGCGAACTTGAAGATTTACGGGAACAGAAAGAATTAGCAATTGAAAATCAAGATTTCGACCAAGCTGCTAAACTGCGTCAACAAGAATTAAATCTGAAAAATAAGGTTGATCAAGAAGATGCCCGTCGTCAGAAGATGGAAGATCAAGACGAGTATGCACTGAAAATTGATGAGAACGATATTACTAAGGTTGTTTCAGAATGGACTGGAGTTCCATTAACGCAATTGAAGAAAAAGGAAAGTGAACGTCTAGTTCATTTGGAAAAGGGACTTCATGAACGTGTCATTGGGCAGGATGAAGCAGTGTCTGCTTTGGCGCGGGCTATTCGCCGAGCTCGTAGCGGATTGAAAGATCCAAAGAGACCTATTGGTTCGTTTATGTTCTTAGGACCAACTGGTGTCGGTAAAACTGAGCTAGCAAAAGCGTTGGCTCAGGAAATGTTTGGTTCAGAAGACAATATGATTCGTATCGACATGTCCGAGTATCAAGAACGTTATAGCGCTAGCCGACTGGTCGGAGCTGCTCCTGGTTATGTTGGATATGAAGAGGGAGGCCAATTGACTGAAAAGGTTCGTCAACATCCATATTCTGTTGTCCTCTTGGATGAGGTTGAAAAAGCAAATGTTGACATTTTTAACCTCTTACTGCAAGTGTTAGATGATGGGTTCTTGACAGATTCCAAAGGTCGGAAAGTTGACTTCCGAAATACAATTTTAATCATGACATCTAACCTCGGTGCAACTCAATTGCGTGATGAAAAGACGGTTGGGTTTGGTGCACAGGATGTTCAAGATAACTTCGCTGCCATGAAGGAAGCGATAAATGCTCAATTAAAGCAACACTTCCGTCCAGAATTTTTAAACAGAATTGATGAAACAATTGTTTTCCATTCATTAACGAAGAATGATCTCCATAAGATTGTTAAATTGCTGGTTAAGAAGTTAGAAAATCGGTTAGTTGAACAAAATGTTACTTTGAAATTCACACCGGCAGCCATCGACTTAATTGCCCAAGATGGTTACAATCCGGAATATGGTGCACGTCCGCTCCGCAGATCTATTCAAACGTTAGTCGAGGATCCACTGAGTATGGCTCTGTTGTCTGGAGATATTCAAAGTGGTGATGTTGTTACGGTTGGTGCCCGTCAAGGGAAGTTGACATTTACGGCTAAAACTGCCGGACATAAACATTTAATTTCCGTGCCGATGCCATAATTTTTTTAAAACAATTTTGTTTGATAAAAAAATCGATTGAAAAAATACCTGAATAATGTACAATAATTCTGTTGATCCTTTGTCGATTTTAAATAATTGGTATTTGGTTAAAACTGCATATTAGAAAGGCTCGTTGAGAAACATGAGAAGATCTGAACAATTAGCAAAAACCCGGACGGCAATTATGAAGACAGCTACTAAGTTGTTTTTAAATAAAGGTTTTGGGGAAACTTCCACCCGTGATATTGCTAAGGAAATTGGGATTACCCAACCAGCTTTGTATCATCATTTTAATGATAAAGAGGTTCTGTTCTTAGATGTTATGACTGCCCATGGTAGTAAAGTTCGTCAAGAAGTTAACCGTGTAATGCGTGAGACTGATCAAAAGGGTGAAGATCGTTTATGGGAGCTTGCTAAAACGTTGCTTCGGTTACACCCTAAGGACATTTATGAACAGTGGCAAAGTGCCGGTGAATTGCTCACCCAAAGTTCTCGTAGAAAACTGAATGTCATCTTTATGATTGATTATATTGAACCAGTTTCTGAGTTCTTTAAACAACCGGATGTTAAGGTTCGGCCAGATGTATTGCCAAAAGAAGCGGCTGAATTATTTATTGCCAGCCTTAGTCCAATGTTTAATTCGTTCCAAAAGATTGGTGGGAGATCAATTACTGAAGAACAACGGAATCGGATTATTTTAGATGTATTTATGAGTGGCTTAGGCCAGCGTTAAGAAAAATGCTTCACGTTTTGTGGAGCTTTTTTTATATAGTTATTGACTTATTATCACTAAACAATTATCATATTAGAGTATGTAACTGTAAGTTCAATGATTGCGGTGATCTATTGTCCATCGTGATCTTTATAAAAACCAAAGGTAGTTAATGACTGCTTTTGGATTTTTTTTGCCCAAAACTTGCATTTTAGCCAAAATGTAATCAAATTGTAATATTTGATGGGCGTGAACTTACCCAACAAATTAGAGAGGTGAATACTTTGGCTGGACATTTAGTAAAGTACGGTAAACACCGTACCCGTCGTAGTTATTCCCGGATTAAGGAAGTCCTCGATCTACCTAACTTAATTGAAATTCAAACCAACTCTTACAAGTGGTTTATGGATAAAGGGCTCCGGGAAATGTTTAATGACATTATGCCAATTGACGATTTCCAAGGTAAATTGTCTTTGGAATTCGTTGATTATCAACTAATGGAACCTAAGTATACTGTAGACGAAGCTCGTGAACATGATGCAAATTATTCCGCACCATTACACGTCACTTTACGGTTAACTAACCATGAAACTGGGGAAATTAAGTCCCAAGATGTCTTCTTTGGTGACTTCCCACTAATGACTGATCAAGGAACCTTCATCATTAATGGTGCAGAACGGGTTATTGTTTCACAATTAGTTCGTTCTCCTGGTGTGTACTACAACGAAGAAACTGATAAAAATGGCCGGCCAAGTTACGGTGCAAACTTCATTCCTAACCGAGGTGCTTGGTTGGAATACGAAACTGATGCTAAGGGTATTTCTTACGTCCGGATTGACCGTACTCGTAAGTTACCATTAACTGAATTAGTTCGTGCTCTTGGATTCGGTTCTGATGACGAAATTATCGAAATGTTAGGTGGCAACTCTGATTCATTGAGTGCCACTCTAGATAAAGATGTTCACAAGGATGCTGAAGATTCTCGTGTTGAAGAAGCATTGAAAGACATCTATGAACGTCTGCGTCCTGGTGAACCAAAGACTGCTGATTCTGCACGGAGTCTGTTAACTGCTCGTTTCTTCGATCCAAAGCGTTATGACATGGCTCCTGTTGGTCGTTACAAGACTAACAAGAAGCTTCGTATGAAATACCGTCTTTTAGGTCAAACATTAGCTGAAACATTAGCTGACCCAGATACTGGTGAAATTTTGGCTAACAAGGGTGATGTGGTAACCAAAGAAGTATTGAAGAAGTTGGAACCAGCTTTGGAAAGCGACGACTTTAAGATGGTCACTTATACACCATCTGATGAAGCTGTAGTTACTGCCCCAGTTAAGTTACAAAAGATTTTAGTTTACTCCAAGAATGATCCAGAACGTGTTGTTCCAATTGTTTCTAATGGCCATATTCCATTGGAACTTAAGCACATTCAACCCGCTGATATCATCGCTTCTGTAAACTACTTCTTCAACTTGCAAGAAGGTATCGGTTCTACTGATGATATTGACCACTTAGGTAACCGGCGGATCCGTTCTGTGGGTGAATTATTACAAAATCAATTCCGGATTGGTTTAGCACGGATGGAACGTGTGGTTCGTGAACGGATGTCTATTCAAGATATTAATACCGTTACACCACAACAATTAATTAACATTCGTCCAGTTGTTGCTTCCATTAAGGAATTCTTTGGTTCTTCACAATTGTCTCAATTCATGGACCAAACTAACCCATTGGGTGAATTAACCCACAAGCGGCGTCTTTCAGCCCTTGGTCCTGGTGGTTTGACTCGTGACCGGGCCGGATATGAAGTGCGGGACGTTCACTATACTCACTATGGTCGGATGTGCCCAATTGAAACTCCTGAAGGTCCTAACATTGGTTTGATCAACAGTTTGTCGTCTTACGCACGTGTTAATAAATATGGATTTATCGAAACTCCATACCGTCGTGTTTCCTGGAAGACTCACAAGGTTACTGATAAGATCGATTACTTAACAGCGGATGAAGAAGATAACTACATCATCGCCCAAGCTAACACCAAGCTAAACGATGATGGTTCATTTGCTGAAGATGAAATCATGTGTCGTGATAAGGATGACTACATTTCTACTACTGCTGAAAATGTCGATTACATGGACGTTTCTCCAAAGCAAGTAGTTTCCGTCGCTTCTGCATGTATTCCATTCTTGGAAAACGATGACTCTAACCGTGCTTTGATGGGTGCTAACATGCAACGTCAGGCGGTTCCATTGATCAATCCTCACGCTCCATTGATTGGTACTGGGATTGAATACAAGGCTGCCCATGACTCTGGTGTTGCTTTAATTGCAAAGCATTCCGGGACAGTTGAATACGTTGATGCTCGTGAAGTTCGTGTTCGTCGGGATGATGATACTTTAGATACATACAAATTGATGAAGTTCCGTCGTTCTAACGGTGGTAAGAACTACAACCAACGTCCAATTGTTAAGGTTGGCGAACACGTTGATGCAGATGATATTCTTGCAGATGGTCCATCAATGGAACAAGGTGAATTAGCACTTGGACAAAACCCATTGATCGCCTTTATGACTTGGCAAGGTTACAACTTCGAAGATGCCATCGCGATTTCTGAACGATTAGTTAAGGATGATGTTTACACATCTATCCATATCGAATCATATGAATCAGAAGCTCGTGAAACAAAGCTTGGACCAGAAGAAATGACCCGTGAAATTCCAAATGTTGGTGCGGATGCACTTAAGAACTTGGATGAAAATGGTGTTGTTCGGATTGGTGCAGAAGTGCATGATGGTGACATCTTAGTTGGTAAGGTTACGCCAAAGGGTGTTACTGAATTATCAGCTGAAGAACGTTTGCTACACGCTATCTTTGGTGAAAAGTCTCGTGAAGTTCGTGATACCTCACTTCGTGTTCCTCACGGTGGTGGCGGTATTATTCAAGATGTTAAAGTCTTTACTCGTGAAAACGGCGATGAATTATCACCTGGTGTCAACAAGATGGTTCGTGTATACATTGCCCAAAAGCGTAAGATTCAAGTTGGTGACAAGATGTCTGGTCGTCACGGTAACAAGGGGACTGTTTCCATTGTTGTTCCTGAAGAAGATATGCCATATATGCCAGACGGAACTCCAATCGACATTATGCTGAGTCCAATGGGTGTGCCATCACGTATGAACATTGGTCAGGTTATCGAATTACACTTGGGAATGGCTGCACGTGAACTTGGTATCCATATTGCAACCCCAGTCTTTGATGGTGCTACCGACCAAGACGTTTGGGACGCTGTTAAGGAAGCTGGCCTTCCATCTGACGGTAAGACAATTCTTTATGATGGTCGGACAGGTGAACCATTTGAACAACGGGTTGCTGTTGGTGTCATGCATTACCTGAAGTTAGCTCACATGGTTGACGATAAGATTCACGCCCGTTCAATTGGACCATACTCACTGGTTACTCAACAACCACTTGGTGGTAAAGCACAATTTGGTGGTCAGCGTTTTGGTGAAATGGAAGTTTGGGCTTTGGAAGCTTATGGTGCTGCATACACACTGCAAGAAATCTTGACTTACAAGTCTGATGATGTGGTTGGTCGTGTTAACACTTATGATGCCATTATTAATGGTGATCAAATTCCAAAGCCAGGTGTTCCAGAATCATTCCGTGTTCTGGTTAAGGAATTACAATCACTTGGCCTGGACATGAAGGTCTTAGATAATAACCATGAGGAAGTACAGCTGAAGAACATGGATGAAGATGTCATTGATGTGCGGAAGTCTGCTCAACATGGTCAACAAAAACAAGAAGAAGCGGCAGAAACTGACGAAAACGCAGCTAATGCCGAAACTGATGAAGCTAAGCAAGACTAATAAAGGAGGACAGTCCTTTGATTGACGTCAATAATTTTGAAAGTATGCAAATTGGGTTGGCTTCACCTAACAAGATCCGTAGTTGGTCATATGGTGAAGTTAAAAAGCCGGAAACAATCAATTACCGGACTTTAAAGCCTGAAAAGGAAGGTCTATTTGACGAACGAATTTTTGGACCAACCAAGGATTACGAATGTGCTTGTGGTAAGTACAAGCGAGTTCGTTTTAAGGGCCTGGTTTGTGACCGTTGTGGTGTCGAAGTTACTAGTTCAAAGGTTCGTCGTGAACGGATGGGACACATTGAATTAGCTGCTCCTGTATCACACATTTGGTACTTCAAGGGTATTCCATCCCGGATGGGTCTTGTCTTAGACATGAGTCCACGGGCATTGGAAGAAGTAATTTACTTTGCTTCTTATGTTGTTCTTGATCCAGGTGATACTCCACTGGAAAAGAAGCAATTGTTAACTGAAGCAGAATATCGTGATAAAAAAGCTGAATATGGTGATCGGTTTACCGCTGAAATGGGTGCCGAAGCCATTCAAAAGCTTTTGAAAGATGTTGACTTACAAAAGGAGGCTGACGAACTTAAGGCAGAATTGAAAGATGCTACGGGTCAAAAACGGACACGTGCAGTTCGTCGTTTGGACATTTTGGAAGCCTTCATTAAGTCAGGCAATAAGCCAGAATGGATGGTTATGGACGTTATTCCAGTTATGCCACCTGACTTACGGCCAATGGTTCAACTTGAAGGTGGCCGTTTTGCAACTTCTGACTTAAACGATTTGTACCGGCGGGTTATTAATCGTAACAACCGTTTGAAGCGTTTGTTAGAATTGAATGCTCCAGGCATCATTGTGCAAAACGAAAAGCGGATGCTTCAAGAAGCCGTTGATGCATTAATTGATAACGGTCGTCGTGGTCGTCCAGTAGCTGGACCTGGTAATCGTCCATTAAAGTCACTTTCTCACCTGTTAAAAGGGAAGCAAGGACGTTTCCGTCAAAACTTACTTGGGAAGCGTGTTGACTACTCTGGACGTTCTGTTATTGATGTTGGTCCATCCTTAAAGATGAACCAAATGGGATTACCAATTCCAATGGCACTTGAACTATTCAAGCCATTCATTATGCATGAATTAACTAAGCGGAACTTGGTTAACAATGTTAAGGCTGCTAAGCGGATGATTGATAAGCGTGACGATAAGGTCTTTGATGTTTTGGAAGACGTTATTAAGGAACACCCAGTACTGTTGAACCGGGCCCCTACGTTACACCGTCTTGGTATTCAGGCCTTTGAACCAATTTTGGTTTCTGGTAAGTCCATGCGTTTACACCCATTAGTATGTACCGCCTATAATGCCGACTTTGATGGTGACCAGATGGCCATTCACGTTCCTTTGTCTGACGAAGCACAAGCGGAAGCACGTTTGTTAATGTTGGCTGCCCACCATATTCTTTCTCCACGTGACGGAGAACCAATTGTTGCTCCATCACAGGATATGGTTATTGGTAACTACTACATGACCACTGAAGATAAGGGCCGTGAAGGTGAAGGCATGATCTTCAAAGACGCTGATGAAGCCGAAATGGCATACCGTAACGGCTATGTTGCCCTTCAAACACGGGTTGGTGTTCAAGTAGCGGCATATCCGGAAAAGCCATTTACTGACGAACAACGTGGCAAGATTATGGTTACGAGTGTTGGTAAATTACTGTTTAATAAGATCCTTCCAAAGGATTACACTTACATTAACGAACCAACAGATGAAAACCTTCAAAATGGTGTTCCTGATAAGTACTTCTTGGATAAGGGTGAAGATATTCATGATTACCTTGAAAATGCTCCGTTAGTACCACCATTTAAGAAGGGCTTCTTATCAGATATCATTGCTGAAATTTACAAGATCTACAAGGTTACAGAAACCTCAGAATTCTTGGACCGTATTAAGGATCTTGGATACTATGAATCAACTATTTCTGGTTTAACTGTTGGGGTTGCAGATATTACCGACTTAAAAGAAAAGCCTGAAATTATTGAAAAAGCTCACAAACAAGTTGCCTTAATCACTAAGCAATTCCGGCGTGGTTTAATTACTGATAATGAACGATATGAACGGGTTATCGGTGTTTGGAATGACGCTAAGGATGAAGTTCAAGATAAGTTAATTGAACATATGGATATCCATAATCCAATTAACATGATGTCTGACTCTGGTGCGCGTGGTAACATTTCAAACTTTACTCAGCTTGCCGGGATGCGTGGTTTGATGGCTTCTCCATCTGGTAAGATCATGGAATTACCAATTCTTTCCAACTTCCGTGAAGGGTTATCAGTTCTGGAAATGTTTATTTCCTCTCACGGTGCTCGTAAAGGTATGACTGATACTGCCTTGAAGACTGCCAACTCAGGTTACCTTACCCGTCGTCTGGTTGATGTTGCTCAAGACGTTATCGTTCGGGAAGAAGATTGTGGTACTGACCGTGGATTGGATGTTTCAGCAATCACTAACGGTAATGAAATGATTGAACCACTGTACGACCGTATCTTAGGCCGTTACACAATGAAGTCTGTCTTTGATCCAAAGACTGGTGACCGGATTGTGGGCAAGAACGTCCTAATTGATGAAGATATGGCTCAAAAGATTGTTGATGCTGGTGTTAAGACGGTTACGATTCGTTCTGCATTTACTTGTAACACTGAACACGGTGTTTGTGAACGTTGTTACGGACGTAACGCCGCTACTGGTGACAAGGTTGAAGCCGGTGAAGCAATCGGTACTGTTGCTGCTCAATCAATTGGTGAACCAGGTACTCAATTGACCCTTCGTAACTTCCACACCGGTGGTGTTGCGGGTAACGAAGATATCACTCAAGGGCTTCCTCGTGTGCAAGAAATTGTGGAAGCTCGTAATCCAAAAGGTAAAGCAACTATCTCTGAAGTTACTGGTGAAGTTGAATCCATCGAAGAAAATCCTGCTGAACAAACGAAGGATATTACTGTAAAGGGTGAAAACGATACTCGGACATACACATTACCAATTACTGCACGGTTACGTGTATCCGAAGGTGACTTCATTCACCGTGGTGCAGCCTTGAATGAAGGTTCAATTGATCCTAAGGAATTAATTCGTGTTCGGGATGTTCTTTCTACTGAAACATATCTGTTAGCCCAAGTACAGGGTGTTTACCGGATGCAGGGTATCGATCTGCTTGATAAGCACGTTGAAATCATGATCCGTCAAATGATGCGGAAAGTTCGTGTCATGGATCCAGGTGATACTGACGTCTTACCAGGTGAATTGATGGACATTAGTCAATTCCGTGACGCCAACTACAAGACGTTGATTTCTGGTGGTATTCCAGCCACTGCTCGTCCTGTTATTCTTGGTATTACGAAGGCTGCTTTGGAAACCAACAGTTTCTTATCAGCAGCTTCCTTCCAAGAAACAACGCGGGTTCTTACAGACGCTGCCATTCGTGGTAAGGAAGACCCACTTGTTGGTTTAAAGGAAAATGTTATTATTGGTAAGATCATTCCTGCTGGTACTGGAATGGCTGCTTATCGTAACATTAAGCCAAAAGAAGTTAGTGTTGGTGCTACAGCAGATAGTGAGGTAACCTCACTCCCTAATGGCTCCATTCGTGAAATGGAAGAACAAATGAAAGAAAACGAAGACAAATAGTTTTCTGAATAGGAAAAAGAGGCTGGGAATTAACTATTATTTTCTAGCTTCTAACTAAGAAAATGCGAACTATGATTTTTGATTTAATCAAAAATTGTAGTTCGCATTTTTGGTTATTTACT